>DASRSO010000074.1:0-8414 GCA_035656375.1 Cyclobacteriaceae bacterium
CATCGTGAAACGATACGTTGATCTTCTTGGGGGCGACATCTCGTTTGAAACGGAACATCAAAAGGGAACGATCTTCTTTGTTTCCATACCAATAACTTTATGAAAAAGATCCTGGTAATTGAGGATAACGAGGATATTCGCGAGAATACCGCCGAGATACTCTCGCTGGCGAATTACTCTGTTGTTACGGCCGAAAATGGAAAGGTCGGTGTGGACCTTGCCAGTCGTGAAAAACCCGACCTCATTATTTGTGACATCATGATGCCGGAGCTCGACGGTTTCGGGGTCTTGCACATTTTATCAAAAAAGCCGGAGACTGCTGCAATACCATTCATTTTTGTTACAGCGAAGACTGAACGATCGGATATTCGAAAAGGCATGGAGCTCGGTGCGGACGATTATCTAACAAAACCATTCGATGATACCGAGTTGCTGAATGCTATTGAAGCAAGGTTCAAGAAGAATGAGATCCGGACAAAGAATTACGAGCCGGGAGCCAGTGGGCTCGATTTATTCATTAAAGACGCACAAAGAATTCTAAATCTGAAGGATCTATGCAAAGACAAAAAGGTTAAATCATTAAAGAAGAAGGCCGAAATATATTCCGAAGGCGATACACCGCAGTATTTATTTTTTGTGCAATCCGGCGAAGTAAAATCATCGAAAGCACACCCGGAAGGAAAGGAGTTGATCACCAACCTGTATAAGAAAAATGATTTCTTTGGCTTCGAGCCAATCCTTGAAAATTCCGAATACCAGGAGTCGGCCATTGCCTTGCAGGATTCGGAAGTCGTCGTTATTCCTCGCCAGGATTTCCTTACGCTAATCTTCAGCCAGCCTGACGTGTCCGCAGGATTTATATCTCTATTGTGCCAGAAGGTTGCGCAAAAAGAAGAACAGTTGATCAATCTTGCCTACAGTTCTGTCCGACAGCGTACCGCCGAAGCCCTTCTTAAGACCAGGGCTCTTAAAGATGAAAAGGATAAAGACAAACTACAGATCAGCCGCGAAGATCTTGCGAGAATGGTAGGGACTGCCTCTGAATCCGTAATACGTGTGTTATCTGAATTCAAAGACGAGGGCATAATAAGCGTGGATGGTGGCAAGATCGATATCAAACAGCCGTCAAAACTGGAGAAGATCGTTCGATGGAACGTCGCCAGGTGATCTTTAAGGATTTGAGCCAGCCGATAACCGATTTTGAGTTTATTCACGGACCATCGGATCAATATATTGAAATACCAAACATGGCCAGTAAGGTTCCAATCTCAAAATAGTATTATTGTTATGAAGCCGTCCGCCGTCCAATCCAGGTGAATTGGGGTGAGGCCGACGAGCATCCCCACCAGGCCGAAGATGACCGTCGCGATGATGAATGCTTTAACGATTTTGTTCTCGTAGCTGAATTGTTGGATTTCTATGCGAGAGGGTCTGTTTACGGACCTAAAAGTTATAGGCAGGGCATTCGTGAAAACTGATTAAACTTTGCGTCGACGCTGATTTTTGTCAGGATGTGGAAAGGGCAGAAAAGCTCTTTTTACTATATGGAAACCTTCATTAGCGATCTTTCGCGGAAAGAATATCCAATCACTGACCAGGTGTCGGGTAAGCTTGTCCGAAAATCAATTCTCGAACTTATCTGCAGGGACTACCCACAGTTTACAACAGAGTGTAAGCTTGCGATCAGCGAGCTAAACGTTTACCGGCAGAAGTACATAGCGAGTTTTCTCGCAAAGGAAATAGGGGAGTTGACCGAATTGGAGGAGACGGTATTGGGAGCGATGCAGAGTAAGCAAACACTGGTCGACAAGATTGAGGATGTCAGCGAGGAATTGACGTTGGGTCAACGATTGGCCGATGTTGTGGCTTCGTTTGGTGGAAGCTGGAAGTTTATAGTTTCGTTCGCCTTTTTTATTAGTTTCTGGATCGGGATCAATGCAGCTGTACTTGCAGCCCGGGCGTTCGATCCTTACCCCTTCATTTTACTGAATCTCATCCTTTCTTGTGTTGCGGCGTTGCAGGCACCTATCATAATGATGAGCCAAAATCGCCAGGAAGAGAAAGATCGATCGAGAGCGAAAAAGGATTATATGATCAATCTTAAATCGGAACTTGAGATCCGCATGGTCCACGAGAAGCTGGATCACCTGATCATGCATCAGCAGCAGGAATTGATCGAGATCCAGAAGGTGCAGGTGGAGATGATGAATGATATTATGGACAGGCTTGGAGATAGCCGCAAAGCGAATTGATAAAGATCATGCTGTGACTTTGACGTTCGTCAGGGCGGTGTCGGCAAGTATATTCCATCTTCGTATCAACAAATCGATGTTTAACAAAACACAAAAATTATGTCACTCATAAAAAGATCAGAATGGCCGTCTCTTGTGAACGGCTCATGGTTGTCGGACTTTTTCGATAACGACCGCTTTTTCGATGCACCCTTCATGAGGATTCAATCGATTCCTGCGGTAAACATCAGTGAGAATGAAAAGAATTTCGAGATCTCGCTTGCAGCTCCTGGTTTGTCGCGCAAAGACTTCAACGTATCGGTTGAAAACGGAGCGTTGACGATCTCTTCGGAAAAGAAGGAAGAGAAGGAGACAAAAGAGAAAGACTTCACACGCCAGGAGTACAGCTACTCTTCTTTCAGCCGGTCGTTCACTTTGCCTGAAAACGCGAAGGAAGATGATGTGAATGCGAAGTACGAAGACGGCGTGCTGAAGGTGACTTTGGGTAAAAAAGCCCTTCCGAGTCAGAAGGCGAAGAAGGCTATTGAGGTACACTAAGACGTAAGGTGTACAGTTTCTAAAAAGGGGTGTAAGAACTGCCGCCAGGCAGGCCCTGTCTCAGGAATGGGACAGGGTTTTTTTATTATTTGTTTTTTGGTGATTCCGTGCGTCCCTTGATGTTGTCCTTAAATGACTTACCGATCTCAGCACAACGACTATTAGCTAATAAATTGTTCTTTCAAATTCATAACTCCTGAATCTTTCGAAGGCCGCCTTCTCCAATTCCTCCCGGTGATTTGGATGAGCGATATTAATGAGCTCCTTCGCCCGTTGCTTCATATTTTTGCCATACAGGTTGGCGATCCCGTATTCCGTCACAACATATTGTGCATGAGCCCGGGTTGTGACAACTCCGGCACCAGGCTTTAAAGTGGCTACAATCTTCGATACGTTTTTCGCAGTCATCGATGGCAATGCAATGATCGGTTTGCCTCCTTCCGATAATGCCGCCCCACGCATGTAGTCCATTTGCCCGCCAACACCGGAGAATTGATAGGTGCCTATTGAATCTGAGCACACCTGGCCGGTAATATCAACTTCAAGAGCACTGTTGATCGCTGTCATTTTTGGATTTGTCCGTATGATAGCTGTATCATTTACATAGTCGATATTCAGCACAACTACAGACGGATTGTCGTCAACAAAGTCGTATAGCTTGCGACTACCAAGTATGAATCCCGTTGCAATCTTACCACGATGTTTCTTTTTGAATTCATTCGTGATCACTCCCTTTTCAACCAACGGCAGTACGCCATCGGAGAACATCTCAGTATGAATCCCAAGACCTTTGTGACCGGTCAATCTTGCCAACACTGCGTCAGGCACCGCGCCGATACCCATTTGCAAGGTTGCCCCGTCTTCAACCAATGACGCCACGTGCTTTCCGATCAAGTCCATTACCTCCGACTTCTCGCTGGCGGATGTTACTTCGGGTAACTCCTGTTCCGCATAAACCATGGAGTTGAAGTTCTTTACGCTTACCACGCTGTCGCCATGCGTGCGCGGCATCCGTGGATTGATCTGAGCGATCACATATTTTGCGCATTTAATGGCCGTCGCGGCAACATCTACCGAAACACCCAATGAGCAGAAACCATGTTTATCAGGAGGTGAAACTTGCACCAAGGCAACGTCGATCGGCAACACATTTCTTCTGAATAGATTCGGGATTTCACTTAGGAACACCGGCACATAATCTCCACGACCATCATTCACCGCCTTTCTTACCGGCTCCGAAACGAAAAGAGAGTTAATGAAGAAGCTGTCTTTGTATTTCGGATCTGCGAACGCGATTTCACCCTGGAGCGAAATGCTCACGAGTTCAACGTTCCAAAGCTCACCAGCTCTTTCAACCATCTTATTGATCAGGTAGTGCGGAGTTGCGGCACCTCCATGAATAAATACCCTATTGCCTGGTTTAATTATTTTGACCGCTTCTTCTCCCGGAACATACGTGCCATTATTCATTTGTTAAGCTGTTTAGTTTTCTTTTTGAAACCACGTTCACCGCCAGCGTAGAGAATCCGACAACGCTCACACTGCTCACAGGCATTAAGATAGCCGCGACCAGCGGAGTTAAGTATCCTGTGACGGCAAAAGACAATGCGATAGCGTTGTACATGAATGAGATCATGAAGGCGACCTTCAAAATTACCGAAGAAGATGGAGCAAGCGACAGGAATTTATCAAGATTTTGAAGCTTATTTCCCTGGAGTATCGCATCACTGCCGGGGGTAAAGAGTCCGGTGTCGTCGGTTACTGCGATCCCGACGTCCGCCGGTTTCAAAGCTCCGGTACCATTGAGCCCATCGCCCACCATAAGGACTTTACTTTTCTTTTCCTGCAGATGTTGTATGTAATCCATATTATCTGCCGGACGCTGATTGAATTTCAATTCAGTGTCCGGGGGGAACAAGCTCGTCATCACGATCTCGTCGACATCACCGTCACCTGGCAGCTTTTTTGCGAAGCTTGTCATCGTTGAGGTAATCATAGTCGCCGCGGCGCTGATCATTTGCAGCAAAAGATCTTGTCATCAATACGAAATGTGTTGTCGTCACAGCCTTGTCCGAAATGATGACACTTTATCTCTTCGGTCCTGATCATTTTATCTTTAGTGTCCAGATCGGACATTCAATATGATTCACAACATCTTCGGCGATACTGCCTGACCCCAGGTGAGCAAGGCCTTTTCGGCCGTGGGTACGCATCACGACCATATCGCCTTTAATGTTTCTGGTAAAATTGATGATACCCTCTTCCTCGTCGATGTCACCGAAGATGTTGAGCGTATAGTTTTTGAGCATGAATCGTTTTGCAAAATTTTCAAGCTGGGGCATTGTGTCTGAATCTCTCTTGAATAATCCGGGGGTGTTGATGAATACGACATGTAGTTTTGCTCCGAAGAAGTTTTGGAGATTCTTCACCTCCACGGTCAATTTCTCCTGGTCCATGTCCGGCTTTACAGGGAAGACTATGTTACTTACCTGAGATGGAGATTTTTTTACGCAGATAACCGGAATCATGCTATTGCGGACAACTTTTTCCGCGTTAGAGCCAATAGTGTATTCTTTCAAACCTGAAGCACCGTGAGTTCCCATTACCACCAGGTCGAATTTCCCTTTTTTTATTTTTTCCTTCAGGTGCAGTAGCAGATCACCGAACTCAACCTCCATTTTCGTTCTCACATTTGCACCGACCTGCTTTGATCTTACCTTCTCAAGTTCTTTCAATGAAGCTTCCTTCGTGTCTTTCATGTATTCCGCCTCAAAGGCCATGACAACAGAAGGATTATACAACGTCGGCAACGCGATTGTATGAAATATGGTAACCTCACCTTTACTTTTACGGGCAATGTTAGCGGCAAACTTAACCGCTTCCAGCGCTGGCGCAGAAAAATCACAGGGGACAATAATTTTTTTCATGGTGCTTTTTTTGATCAAATGTATCCGGGACAGCACGGCACCATTGTGAAGTTAGTCAGGAGTAAAACTGATTTTTGTCAGGCCGTGGATAGGAGCTTAGAGGGAGATTTGATAAAAAATCAATCCTATGCGAAACGTCCTCAAAGTTTCTATTGCGCTGGTCGCCCTTGTAATTTTTGTGAGCGCCGTGGGGTTGTTGTATCCGGAGATATACAGGGCAACTTCGCCAAACTGGCTGGCTC
Organism: Cyclobacteriaceae bacterium; assembly: GCA_035656375.1. Lineage (GTDB taxonomy): Bacteria > Bacteroidota > Bacteroidia > Cytophagales > Cyclobacteriaceae > ELB16-189. The sequence continues at coordinate 5,959 of DASRSO010000074.1, forward strand.
AATCAGTAGGGCAGGATGGAGTCGACCTGTTTTTAATTGTGCCTGTATTGATCTTCGGAACAATCTATTCTTTTAACAGTAAACGTGTTGCTGTCTACCTTTGGCTTGGAACGTTGCTCTACCTTGTTTACACGTTCCTTATTTACTGTTTCGCTGTAAGATTCAACGCCTTGTTCCTTCCGTACTGTCTGATCCTGGGGGTTTCATTCTTTTCTTTTGCCTGGTTCTTTTCCGGAAACAAAGATCGATTCTATGGAAGTACGAGAAATAAAGTTTTAAATGTTGTCGGGATATACTTTATTGTCATATCTGTGGCCTTCTATGCCCTTTGGCTATTTGAAGTAATTCCGGCAGCTTTCAATGATGAGGTGCCGCTCAGCATTAGAGAAGCAGGATTATTCACAAACCCGGTTCATGTTCTTGATCTTTCATTATTCCTTCCGGGAACTTTCATGGCGGGAGTATTGGCCTTGCGACGAACATTGCTTTCAACGGTTCTCTCACCGGTGTTGCTGACATTCTTTATCCTAATGGACCTCACCATTGCCGCTCTGTCTATTATAATGGTTTTGAAAGATGTTGGCGGAAGTTATACGGTGGCAGCAGTGATGATCTGTTTAGCTGTCTTTACGTTGTTGTTGCTGGTTAGTTACCTGAGGAACGATCATCATAAAGCAAATACCTGAAGTTGTTCTGGCAGCCCGACCTTCCAGCTCAGCGTAGTCTCTATCTTGACCCGGAATGCTTCATGGGCGGTGTTCTCAACCATGCACGAGAAATATTCTTTTAGGTGGTTCACTGACCTGTGAAAGCCATTGCGGCATTTTCGTGCCGGTTGGAATGGCCGGACATAGCAGATAAGGATTTCACATGTGCATGAAACCAACAACAGTGGTAGCGGAAGAAGTTTTTTGAGTAGTATAATTAGTAGATTTCTTTGATCACGTAATCCAGCTTATTGAGCCTGAACCTTGCACCGACCTTCCGTCCTTGCATTTTCTTATACAGTGGTGATCTGCGCGACAATCCGAAGAAGTGAGATTTACCAACATTGAAACCCTCGATACTTGCGGATACAAAGAAATCTCCCCGGTTGGTAACAACCACTGCACCGGGAACGACAGTTTTCGACGCTGCATGCACTTTGATCTTTTCGAGTTCCCGGAGCTCGTCGCGTACAAAATGCAATTCATCGCTAATAGCTTCAGCCTCGTCGATGAGGGACGATTTGATTGACTGTTCAGTGCGGTCGTACTCTTCTTCGTTAACGTTGCCGTCATTTGCCATGATGTCGTTTTTCCTCTGCTCAAGATCTTTGATGATACCCTTTTGGCTGGCAATCGCGGCAGCGAGTATGTTGGACTTGTCGTGCTTCATAATAGTTGTGGTTTCGACGGGCAAGGTCGCGTGAGATACAATTACGTTGTTTGAGATTTAGCAGGTCCGGTCCTGATTTTTGTCAGGCAATAGCCCGGGAGTGTTGCTCATCTTGCCTGAAACTATTTCATATGAAGATCCTTTGTCCAACCGACGTTTCAAATGAAGCTAATAATGCAGTGGCATACGCGGCGAAGCTGGCGCAGAAGACAGGTTCCACACTTACGCTGCTGAATGTGCAGGTATTAGCCGAACTGACACCCATCGAAGCTGTTTTCGGTGAAGAGGCTAATGTTCAGAATGCCAGGAACGTCCTCGATCAACAGGCAGGTGAAATATCCCGGCTGTTTAAGATCGACTGCAGATCGATCGTGCTATCCTCTTTGTTGTCCATAACATCTATTATAAAGAACCAAGCGGGCCACTACGATCTGATCGTAATGGGCACCGATGGTCCCGACTCTTTTATTGAAACGGTGCGTGGCAGTAAGACATATAGGGTGGCGTCAGAGTCGGACCTGCCGATCCTGGTTATTCCCAACGACGTCGGGTATTCTGATGTAGCGAAAATATTGTTTGCCTTTGATTACCGCTCAGTTGAAAGAATACCTATGAGACAAGTGTTATCGTTCGCTCGGTTGACTTCGGCTGACATCGTGATGTTACAGATCGTCGAAGAGCGGTGGACTCATCAGATTGAAACCGGGATTAAGGCAGTTCAAACGAAGATTACCAGGTCGTGGCCAAACGAAGTTCCGATCCAGTTTGCAACACTTTACGCGGATGACCATGTTAATAGCCTGAGTGAACACTTCAATTCGTTAGGGGTCGACATGATTGCGATTGGGTACCATAAGCAGGGCCTTCGCGATCGTATCTTCCATAAAAGCAAAACGCGCCAGATCGTCGCCGGCGCGTCATATCCGCTACTGATAGTTCATTCTTAGGCCGTTGTCGGCCAGCTTCCTCATGTCGCCCGGCGTTTGTGTCTTGGCGATGTCATTCCGCGTAGAGTATGTCCATACCGGGCAGTTAACGTGATTGACGATATCTTCCGCCAGGCTTCCTGCAAACAGGTG
>DASRSO010000075.1:0-17480 GCA_035656375.1 Cyclobacteriaceae bacterium
CTGATGCTCGTGAGCAATCTTGCTTTGAAAGCCGGAAAGCTCAAGGTAACAACTGACCAGGTTGCATTGGAAGAGTTTGTTACGCTCGTACACAACACCGCCAAGCATTCAATTAATATCATTGAAGACCTGCTAAAAAAAGAACATTCTGAATCGCCAGGCATTCATGTAAAATTCTCGCGCACCGACGTCGTAAAGATCTGCAACTACGTGTTCGACGAGTTACAGAAAACAAACGGCACCCGTACTATGATCTTCGAAACATCCGCACCGGCGATCTACGTCCCAACCGACGATATGAAACTGCTCCAGGTGGTCAACAACTTTGCGTCGAATGCAATGAAGTTCACGCGACATGGCGACGAGATCAGGATGTCGGTCCGCGAAACTTCCACATCAGTCATAATTGCCGTCTCCGATACAGGCATCGGTATCCCGGAGCAGCTTCATCCTTTCGTCTTCGAGAAACACGGCCCCGCCCGCCGCACCGGTCTTGCCGGGGAAAAATCCATCGGCCTGGGTCTGTCGATTTGCATGAATCTCACAAACCTTATGGGCGGACGGATATGGTTCGAGAGCAAGGAAGGAAAAGGAACGACGTTCTACGTTGAGTTGCCTAAGGATTAATACTACGCCCCTTTTGTAAACGTCACTGTTCCGTTTCCGCTCGTAGCAGTCATCGTTGTGCCATTACACGAAAGCGTGACAGTATCATCCTTTGGTTTGGGCGGGCTTAGCGGATCGAAGCCAGTACAATTAACAACCGGCTGCTTTGCATCGTAGGTAATTAAATAAGTTGTACCGGACTGTTTCTTGTACGTGAACGTGAATATCATCGGCGTGCAAATGCCATTACAGTCTTTGTTTGAGAATGAGCCCTTTCCGTCGCTGCCAAACTTCCAGATCACTCCTTTCGAATCATTACATGAGGTACTGTACCATGTTCCGATCGGGCAATCGCCCGTACCAGTTGAACCAGTGCCAGTGCCTGTGCCAGTTCCAGTGCCGGTCCCGGTTCCCGTACCTGTACCTGTGCCGGTCGACGGCTTTATCGCGCTGACATTTCCAACTGGTGTTCCGCCAATTGCACTACCCGGAACTTCGGCGTCGGTACCATTAACATATACCTTGTACACGTTGCCGCTGCGAACAATCTCCAGCTTGTTTATATCGCCCTTTACGAAGGCACTTTCCTTAAGATTTGCAATAACACTGAAAGTATACGTAGCAGATACGTCTTTCCTTCCCCTCACGTGAAGAGTATATTGAAATGTTTCCTGCGGGAGCAGTTCGGTAGATACACCATCTATATCTGAAGGTTCTGTCCAATTGACAACCATCGGATGTATGCCAAACATTAGTTCGGCCACAAGCTCACTGTCAGATGTCTTGAATCCATCGCTGAATAAAGCATAAACTTTAGTAACTGCCTGAACAACATCGTCTGCTTCCTTACAACCGGGAATCATTACCAGTGTAAACATTATGGCAATACTAACATATCGACGGAACGTCATGAGGAGGGGTTTACTTGAACGGATTTAACGCATAAAGATTTTATATAACCGGAATGGGATCAATACCCACAGATGGGTATTTTCGCCGAAATTATGATTGTCGATAGGAGTTGATATGAATGGATCATTGGACGAGCGAATAAAGGAAAAGGTCAACTTCATCAATTCTATCTCTGATTTGATCCCCGGCGTCATCGTTATTCACCGGCTGCCGGAGTTTGTCCTGGAATATATGTCTGAAACTGGGTTGAAACTCCTCGGAACTAACTGGGAGGATATCGCCGGGCTTTCTAATGAAGAATACGTAAGGAGATTTTTTAACAAGCACGATGCGGACAATTACGTCCCAAGACTCCGGGACCTGCTTGCCAGGAATAACGATGAAACGATTTCATTTTTTCAACAGGTACGGACTTCGCCAACCACGGAATGGGATTGGTACATGAGCATGATCAAGATATTGATGCGCGACGACAACAACCGACCGCTCCTCTCTATTACGATCGCGATGAAGATAGACCCGAAAGATAAGTTTACTGCGAAGGCCGCCCGGTTGTTGAAAGAGAATGAATTCCTGCGCACCCACTACCATGAATTTGCAAAGCTGACTAACAGGGAAAAAGAAATTTTGAGACACCTCGCCCTTGGACACAGCACAGCTCAAATCGCAAAACAAATCCACCTTTCATCTGCCACGGTTGAAACACACCGGAAAAATATCAAACGAAAGATCGACATCCGGTCGACATACAGCCTTTCTCTTTACGCACGGGCCTTCGACCTCATCTAACTTTCTTCCCGGAGTAGATGATGAGCCCGGCGACGCCTTCAAAACTTACTATGTATTAAAACTGACTGCCATGAAGAATAAACCGGGCGGAAAAAAGTGATCTGGGTAGTCATTTCCCCATTGGAGCACCACATTTCTGTGTAAATGTGGTGACAAAAATCATTAACCCGGTTCAAGCATCACTTTAAGCTGCGGCAACTGACGATGGCACGACTTTTCCACCTACCAACAGCAGTGGGGATGATTTCGTGAGATGGGTTGATGTAAGAAACATACTTCATTTTGAGAGTTTTTTCCCTGACAATTGTATTCGCTGCTGCGATTTTAACTACAGCAACGTTTGCTCAAAATTCGCAAAAGTCGGTCGTTATCGGTACGATGACGTCGCGTCCGAATGCGCTATTGATTTTGAATCCCCCTGGTTCGAATCAGGGCGTTCTGCTCCCTCAATTAACTACAGCTTCACGTGAATCAATACGGCCAACTTCTCCTGACGAAGATGGGCTCATCGTGTTCGATATAACTCAAAAGGAATTCTATTACTGGAAGAATAATGGTTGGAACAAAGGTCTTGGTGCGGCTCTGCCAGATCAGATAACCGAGATACCGACACAAGAAGGACAGGCGGGGAGATTTCTTAGTACGAATGGCAGCCAGGTCTTCTGGGCAACGCTGCCTGTCACCACCACCACGACAGCAGCAGTCCCGACACAACAGTATTACAGCGTAGATCCATCCGATTTTTTCGGAACGGGTAACGACAAGCCCGATAAGAGCAATTCAGTGATCTTCGAGGACAACAATACATTCATAACAGTTTCAAAGCGCAACGAAGCATCGAAGCTTATCGCGCCTTTCCATTTGCCTGATGGAGCCTCGATCCAACAACTTGTGTTGTACTACGTTGACCGCGATGCACAGAATTTCTCTTTTAGTGTTATGCGTCGACCTTATGCGGGCAGTAATGAAAACATCGTGACGCCCTGGACCTCTTCCGGTAACTCGTCCAACATTCAGACATCTACGCACACACCGCTATCGGGGAAGGATGTAATTGATAACTCAACTTACTCGTACAGGATTGTAATCGACCTTGCCCCGTCGTCGGATGCTAATAACGCGAATGAGGCAACGCACCGCGTGTATGGTATTCAAATAAAATACTTGAAGTAAAATGAAGTCGAAGTACACATGTTTGGTTTTTCTTGTGGGTATGTCGTTACAGGCATACTCACAGGATATCCATAACGGTGCTTCGATCTTTATACCCGCATCGATAGACGCCTACTTCAATAGTCTTTACAATTCGGGTTTTATCCAAAATAACGGTACGATAGAAGTAACGGGTGACTGGAAAAATACAAACGTTTACCAGGGACTTGGAGCGATCGTATTATCCGGGAAGGATCAACGAATCGATAACAATGACCAGGCGATAGAAAAATTATTGATTGAAGGAAGCGGAATGAAATCTGTTGACGGAAAGCTTGTCATAAACGGCTCGCTTGATCTTGCCTCGGGCGTCATCAAAATAAGCGAGAATGATACTTTGCTGATACGTGCAGGTGCTTCGATCGAAGGCGGGTCGCGATCAAGTTTTGTGGATGGGAAACTGACGAGGGAAGGAACGGGCTACAGATTTTTTCCGGTGGGCCGCGACGGGTATTATCTGCCGATCACACTGACTGACGTAACCGGCGTTAATCCGATAACTGAGATAGCGGCATTCCGAAACTTTCCCAGGGTTGCCACATCGCGCAACGTCAACATCGATCACAGTTTCTATTGGACCAAGCAGGGCATGAGTCCAATAATGTTGGAGAGAGAAAACTTTGTATTTATGGTGGCTGATGACTTCGACGAAGAGTTCGAGGTGATCGAAACAGATGACGAAGGCGTTTCCAAAAAAGCGACAGGAAAATCCATTATCGCTGCGGGCGATCTTATTCGGGAGCCTGTATTACCGATGTATCTCAGCACAACTGTTTCACCCAATGCACAGAATCCCGAAAATCGTTTGGTCAAACTTTTTGGGACGGAGGTTACAGACGAGAATTTTTCGTTCCGTGTTTTCAATCGTTGGGGCAGTCTTTTGTTCGAAGCAACGTCAGCCTCGCAAATGACAACCGATGGATGGGATGGCAAACATGGAGATCAATTTCTTCCTTCGGGTGCGTACCCTTTCAAAATGAACTACGTGGATGTTGAGGGAAGGGAAGGAAACAAGACCGGGTTCATAACAATAATTTATTGATGTACCGGCCGAAATACATATTGCTGCCGGTACTGTTGTTTGTGTCATCGGGTGTTCTTGCGCAGGAATCTGTGTTCTCACAATTTTATTCGAGTGCGCTTCACCTGAATCCTGCGCTGGCCGGTGCCGAAGGTGAAACATTTTTTGGCGCTAATTACCGGTCGCAATGGCAAAGCATCTCACTTCCGTTCAATACATTCCAGGCGAGTTTCATTCACCCGGTCTATCGCGGTGGGATCAGGAAAAAACATTTGGGAGGTGTGGGTGCATCGGCGCTCAGCGATGTGGCAGGCCCCAATAAGGAATTTGCAACTCAGAGTGTTTCATTGTCGGCCGCGTGGAACATTCGCTTCGATAAAGATGGTAATCACTTTGTATCCTTCGCCCTTCAGAGCGGCGTTGGACAGCAACGTATAAACTACAACAGCGCACAATGGTCGTCGCAGTATTCGGCTGGTAGCGGTTTCGATGCTTCGTTGCCCGGCGAGTCGTCTGCGAACAACATGCGTGTGTTCCGACCAATATTGAATGCAGGGCTATTCTGGTCGTATACATTGAAAGGGAGAAAGCCACTCTCTTTTTACAACGGATTGGCATTGTCGAATCTCCCGAGAACCAACAGTTATTTTCCGGGCACGGTTGGAGATCGCGGGGTGATATTTAAAACTCATGGTGGAGTTACGGCTCCATTGTCGGACCACCTGGAGATCTCACCAAACTACCTGGTCCAGCTGCAGGGTGTTAACAACCAGGTAAACCTTGGAGCATATCTCGGTTACTCACTGTTGAAGACCCGCGGCGTGTCGAACGGGGCAAAAGTGATTGCGGGTGCATGGTACCGGTTAAACGATGGTTTGATCTTGTCCGCTGGCGTGTCGACACGGAAGGTTAACGTTGGATTTAGTTACGACAACAATTTAGGTTCTATGGGCCGGACATTCGGCAGTACCGGGGCTTACGAGTTGTCGATGGGTTATCGCATCCCGGGTAAGAATAATTTCAGGAGAATTTCATCGCCGTTGATATGAGGAAGATCGCTTTGATTGTAATGACGTTGCACGCAACGCTGGTGTTTGGACAGGAAGATAAGCAGGCGTTGCGCGAGGATGCTGACCGCTTCTTTGAATTGGAGCAGTTTAAGCTTGCAATAAGCTACTACCGAAAGCTGGACGAGGATAAAGAGGTCGTTTGGAGGTTGGCAGAGTGCTATCGGAAAACTTTTAATTACAAAGAAGCCGAGGAGCAATACAACAAGGTAAGGGAGCTTCCACTCGCCAATTATTATTATGCCTTGATGCTCAAGTTGAATGGAAAGTACGGGGAATCGATCGTGGCCTTCGATGCCTTTATCCAGCAGGGTGATGATAACCATGACCTGATCGAGCAGGCGATGGTCGATCGTGCCGGAAGTGAGACGGCCATGCGCGATGCGGTAGCTTCGAATGATCGAAATGCACTGGCACTCGAGTCTTTCAATAGTGCGTTTAATGATTATGCTCCCGCTGTGATCGACAGTAGTACACTCATGTTCACAAGTAGCCGGTCGAACTCATCTCTGACGGTGATCGATGAAAGGTACGGTGAAGCTTTCAGCGACAACTACTTATTTCAGAAGAAGAGCGGTGTGTGGTATGATCGCACGCGCCAGGTACGGTCGATAAACACACGTTTCAATGATGGCAGTGGTTCATTCAATTTGAAAGGTGATAAATATTACTTCACAATTTGCGGAAAGGAAGGATCACAGTGTCGCGTTGTGGTATCAGAATTGCGGTCGGGAAAATGGAGCGACCCACGTACCTTGAACGATAACATTAATCCCGAAAAGTTTGAGTCAAAACATCCGGCAGTTTCACCGGGCGGTGACACGTTACTTTTTATTTCTGATCGACCCGGTGGTGTTGGCGGCTTCGATATCTGGATGAGCATCGATGCCGGCAACGACGATTGGGGACCCGCGATGAATGCCGGAAGGGCGATCAACACGAAGATGAACGAGGCGGCACCGGCGTTTGCAGGATTTAACCATGTTTTCTTTTTCGCCTCAGATGGTCACCAGGGTTTTGGTGGAATGGATATCTACATGGCCAAAAGATTTTCTGATGGAACACAAAGTGTCTACAATCTTGGCCATCCATTCAACTCAAATCGCGACGATTGTTTCATTTCGTTTTCTGACCGGCGCGTCTATCTGAGTTCTAATCGTGAAGATGGTCCAGGCGGATTCGATATTTACTCGTCTCAAATAATTTCTCCTCTTTCGTTCGTATCCCGCATAAGTCTTCGGAATCGTTCCGGGCGAAACGATGTTCACCTGGCATCGGTTTGGAGCCAGGGATCGTGGATGGACTTATTTTATTCAAAGAGTGAGGACCGTCTTGACTATGAACATCTCACGTACCAACAAAAGAGCCTGGTCGACAAGATGATTGCTAATAACGCCAGTCGTAAGAAAAATTCTGTTGATGATTTTCCGGGGTTACATAACAACGAGTTCCAGGATTTGTTGGCGGTCGCACAGCATCAATTTAGAAAGCAAGAGCTTCAGCGGAGGTTCAGGAATAGTTACCTGACCACGATCAAAGTCGATGACAAACGTGCTATTGCAGTGACCGGCGTTCTCCTGGATTCAATCTCCGGAAAATCACTTGGTTCGATGAATATCTTCCTGATGAATGAGCAGGGAGAGGTGCTGAAAGTAACAAGTACCAATGAATCCGGGATTTTCCGCTTTACAAATGTGACAGGAGAAGGAGGGAATTTTTACCTGCGCTTTGAAGGAACAGGCACTTCGGGTGTAAAGCCAGGCGTTACCGACGTGGTTGTCGTTGAAGACAAACCCGACACCTTCACGTTCGACAATATCTATTTCGACACTGATGGAGCCGAGTTGCGACCGGATGCGATCGAGGTTTTAAAGAAGCTGGGTAATTTCCTGAAGCTGATTCCCGATTCGCAGGTGGAGATATTTGCTTACGCAGATGATCGCGGTACCGACAGCTACAATATCGACCTGACGAAGCGAAGGGGTGAAGCAGTTCGAAAGTATCTTGGAGGGATTGGCGTCGACGAGACTTCGGTTGCGATAGTTGCCAAGGGAAGACAAATACATGCCGACGGGTTGAACAACGACGAAAGACGTCAGTTCAATCGTCGTGTTGAATTTTATATTAACGGCGAGAAATCATCTGCATTAATTACTGCTGATAGTAATAAATGACCCCCACAGTCTTCGGGCGGGCTCACGTTTCATTATTTCAAGTTGCGACAAACGTAACGCTTCGGTGGGCGATCTTTTTTGCAGCAGGTTCTGATAGAATTTTATCATCAGGTCTTTCGTTACACGGTCGTCGACGCGCCAGAGACTGATTACGACGTCCTTAGCGCCAGCAAGCATAAAGGAGCGTTGAAGCCCGTGGATCCCTTCACCATATTCGTTTTTGCCAACACCTGTCTCGCACGCCGATAGAACTACGAGGTCGGTTTTCGACAGGTCGAGGTTTATGATGTCGTAGGCAGTTACGATACCGTCGTTGTCGGTGGGATTGGTTTGAGCCTTGCCGGCTGATAACAGCAACCCGGACTGGAAAAGATGTTCGGACTTTACCTGTTCGTTCAGGTATGAATAATCGGATGCGAAGTATCCATGTGTTGCGATGTGAAGTGTGCCGGGTGACTTGATCTTCCGGAGGTTTTGTTCCGAAGCCTGTGCGCGCACGTATTGGGTAGGTAGTTTTCCCTTCACGAGCTTTGAGATCTCTGCAAGTTCTTCTTCGGTGCCGGGCAGCGGTTCGAAAGACGACTGGACATAATTAGCACCCACAATTGATTGCTCCAATCCGAAGATTGCGTTACCCATCAATACGAGTTTGGAGAGATCAACTTGCTTTGCCGGGGAATTATCAAGAATAGAGGCTGGATTTAAGCTCGACTGTATCTCATATTTCTCAATGTTGTACACGCCCTGGCGGTCCTGGATAGTGTTGATGTTGACCTGGCGATAGATACCATCGGGTGTGTAATGTATTTTCTTTTTGCCGGCGATTGCCTTTTCAATCGGTGCCCAATAGTTGGGATATGAGATCGAATCCTGCAGGTCGAATTTGGTTGAGTTCTTGTAGTACGCGAACAGTCTTTTTTCCAGGTCACGGCCATTTTTCAAGAGTACCAGCCCGGGACTTTCGGTTGTTTTGCTGCTCGTGATAAGGGCGGCGTAGTAGATGCTATCGGTGAAACCTATTTTTATGCCGGAATTGCCGCGTGGGAGGGCATCGTATTTACGGAAGCGAATGATATCAACAGAGACTTCATCGCTGTGAATCACTTTTTGGATATCGTTCCATGTTGCGTAGTTGTTTTCGTCCGCGATATTCGGAAGCTTGTGACGAATTATTTTGTCGAGACTATCTATTTCCTTTTCGAGCTTTGATAGCGATATGCCATTGGATCTTAGTTGTTCAAGGGTTGACTGGTAATGATTGCTGAGCTGTACAGACTTAGATTGCTTTAGCTCCAATGCTGATCTTAAACCAGGGTCGTTGATCTCTTTCACTGCTGCGGTTGCCCTGCGGTTTGTGAAGAACACAAGTGACTTCAGGAACACCTGGTTGTTGAACATCTGGATCAGCATGTCGGGCCTTTCGGGGCCGGCCTGCACGGCGAGTGTGTTGAATCTTTCGAAGTTTTCTTTTTGCTGCGCGTAGAATTGTAACTGTTCGGCTTCGGTGAGATTCTGAAAGTTGTATTTCACTTCACGCAATCCAAGGTCGAGTGAACGTTTGAAGTACGGAAGGGCTTCGGTACGTTTGCCATCGACCCAAAGCGACACCGCAAGGTTGCTGCAGAGATCGAGAAGGATTGGAGAATCAGTTCCGTAAAATGATTCCTTGATACTTAACGCTTTCTTAAAATTGGTAGTCGCCTCGGTGTAATTGCCCGTGAGTATTTGAGCAACACCGATGTTGTTCAGAACGGTTGAAGCGAGATCGTCTTCGCCGCGGGTTTGTTCATTAAGCGACTGGTAGACCTGGTTTAAATAGGGCAGGGCTTTTTCCGGCTGACCGTTTTGCCGAAGAGCTGTGGCGAGGTTGTTAAGAGCAGCGAGGAAGTCTGGATCAGTTAACCGCTCGCTGTCGTTCCTGGAATTAATATACGATTGATATTTTTCCAGGGCTTTGTCGTACTGCCGGAGTTTGAGATAAATGCCAGCTATGTTGTTTTCTATGGCGTCGCACGAAGTGGCATTTGCAGTTGTGGTCGTACAGTATCCAAGGGCTTCGTTGTAGTAAGCAATAGCTTTGTCGTAAACACCCAGCTTTTCGTAGACGAAGGCGAGGCTGTTTGTGATCTCGGTAACACCGGGGTTGTCGTTGCTGCTTTCCGTTTTTGCGAGGCGATATTGCTGGAGGAGGTCTTTCTCCGCTTTGCTGTATCTGCCGAGGTCGATGTCGAGCAAGCTCAACTGCAGGGCGACGGCCCGGGTTTGTGGACGGAATGCTGAACCGCGCGCGATCAGTTGCTTATGGAGTGAATTAAGGGTGGTCTGAGAACGTTCATACATCTTGAGCTTCCGAAGGATGCGACCTTCTGCCAGTTGTAGATCATAAGTGATGCTTTCGTATTGGTTTAGCAGGGAAGAGCTGATCGTCTTTTGTGCGAGGCTCAATGCAGAGTCGAGATGATGTTTGCTTTCCTCGATGTTTACCAGTTGTGTCGCTGAGAGTGCGTAGAAGTTCCGATCTTTTATTTTTTCGGAAGAGCTCAGTATTCTCTGAAATAATTCAGAGGCCTCGCCAATGTTGTTTGTTTTCCGTAAGAACACTCCAAGATTGTATAACGATTGCAACATCCGGGGATCACCTTCCTTGTAGACTTCATGCCCGAGGTCGACGGTTTGGGTAAGATATTTTTTGGCCTGGGGGAAGTTCCGGGCGTTTTCATTGGAGATGCCGAGTGCGCCAAGTATCACAAGGTAATTGTCGTCGTAGATGCCGAGGTCGTTACGGGCGACGGTTTCGGCTTTGGCGAAGAGTTGTACGGCCCGTGGTGCGTCGTTCTTTAGATAGATGTTCCCGCTGTCGTAGTAGATCTTCCAGAGGGGAACGTTGTTCCGTTGACTGTATGAAGTCAGCGATAAAAAGATAAATATTACAACACAGAACGACCGTCCGTGCAAAAGATTCAGGGCCAACATTGTGGGGAAGTTACGCAAAGAATGATCGCGTAACTATGGTGGAAAGTTGGTATTTGAGACTGAAGGATAAAGTGATTAAAAGTGACCCGTTTTTTGGTTTAACAGCCGTGCCAATCTTTTTTTCAGATCAACCGCCGCTAAACACTCTTTCCTTTTCTTTCTTTTCAGCCTTTGCAAACTCGGCCGACTCGGTTGGTTTCACTTTTTTTCCGTTGCGTGTGGAGTATACCCTGGTAAATTCTGCGCCATAGAAAAGTATCATACCTGCATAGGAAACCCAGAGCATGATAAGCACGATTGTTCCGGCAGCTCCGTATGCAGATGAGGGATCGCTTTTACCGAAGTAGAGCCCGAGGGCGAACTTCGCGACGCTGAATAGAATGGCGGTCACCAAAGCGCCGGGCAACACCTCTTTCCATGAGATCCTGATGTCGGGCAGAAACTTGAAGATGGCGGCGAAGAGCAGTGTTACGACTGCGATCGACACCAGGATGTCGAGTATTGAAAATAACACGGGAAGTGCGTCGGTGATGTTGTTTGAGAACCAGGTGCCGAATGCGCTCAGAGCTGCGGAGAGCACGAGTGAGACGAGCAGGAGAAATCCAACGACGAGTATGAGCCCGAAAGAGAAGAGTCGGTCGCGAATGAGCTTAATGATCTTTTGCTTGGGTTTGGGTTTGACCTCCCAGATCTTATTGAGAATCTGTTGAACCTGGTAAAACACACCGGTAGCACCAAAGAGTAAGGTGGCCACACTGAGGATGGTTGACAATACCGTTCCTTTTGATTCACTGGCGCTGACGACAATATTTTGAATATCCGTTGCGGTATCGGCGCCGACGAGCGACCCGATCTGTGTGGAAATCTGGTTCGTGACGGCCTCTTTGCCGAAGAAATACCCCGCCACATTGATGACGATCACCAACAGTCCGGGCAGGGAGAAGATGGTGTAATAAGCGACGATGACCGAGTTGTTGAATGGGTCGCGTTCGAAAAACGACGAGAAAGCCTGTTTTAGCAGGGCAAAGAACGACTTGAACGATATCTTGAACATAAAGAGGTGGGGGCAATGTTTGTGCCATGTGGGACACAAAGATTATGGCTTACCCCACCTTCAGTGACCTAAGCAGACATGACGAATTTTCTATTCGATTTTTTCTTCGTCGCCGTCATGTCCCCAGTCGCGTGTATTTTTCTGCACGGCGACTGCCGAGAACATGCTTAGCACGAATGACATTGCATAAAACCCTTTTTCGCTGCGAAGCATTGTAGCATTCCAGAGGCCGACTGTTAATAGTACGACTGCCAACAACGTAGAGAACCATGCGATACCATAATAGATGTTGGTAACGGGAATGCCTTCGAGTTGATCCCGAACTGCTTTTTGTAGTGAGACTGCGGCGAACAATCCAAACATCAGCACTGTGAAATAATATCCTTTCTCATTCAATTCCATCTCTGCGTTCCACAGCCCGATGATGAAGGCCAGTATTCCTGCGAACAGCGATAGCCATGAAGCTGCAATAAATGCATTCGAGGGTTTTCGATTGATGTTGTTTTTCATTGTTGTTTGATTTTGGTGACACAAGGTATTTTGGGTCGCAACAACATCATTTGACATATGTCAAAAAGGGAGGGTGCTATCCCTTGCTGCGGATGCGGCTGAGGGTTTCCTGGGTGATCCCGAGGTACGATGCGATGTATCGGAGGGGGATGCGCTGCAGAATTTCCGGTGAGTGTGTCATGAGATTGTCATAACGTTCGCGAGCTTCTTTGAAGTGATTTCTAGCGAAGCGTTCTTCGAGCATCATGTAGTACCGTTCGATCATTACACGCCCGAGCCGTTCGATGCCTGGAGATTTGTCATACAACGACTGCAGTTGCTTGTGCGAGATGCCCCACATGACGCAGTCTTCGACAGCCTGTATGTTTTCGACACATGGATGCCGGCTGATGAAACTATAAAAGGAAGTGACGAAGTTATTTTCGAGAGCGAACCAATAGCTCACTTCTTTCCCGTCGAGGTTATAGTATCCGCGAAGACATCCTTTTTCGAGAAAGTATACGTGATCGCATATCTTTCCTTCGGTGGTGAGGAAGTCGCCCTTAGCGAGGTGTTTCTTTTGCAGTGAAGTGCGAAGGGCTTCGATGGAAGGTGCGTCGAGAGGGGAGTATTGGGAGATATGGTGGAGGAGGGATTGCATGGGGGAGAGACGATTTTTGGGCTGTAGGGTTTAACAAAAGCGGGGCATTGTTATCAAAGGGAACCGCCAAATGATAACAGTAACGCAATCAACAAGGCCAGGATACCTGCTGCGATGAAAATTTTTGGTAGTATTTCAAGTTGGAACCGGCTGTTTAATTCAACAACTGACGGGTCCAATGGATCATAGAGAACTTCGACTTTGGACCCTTCAGGTTTGGCTTGAGAATACCCGATGCTTAATTCTTGAGTTATCCATTCCTTCCGTTCAGTCAAAAACCTTACGACGGGATAATATGAACCTCCGTTCTTATCTGACTTAAAATTGTTTTTGAAAATGATAGCTTCGGCTTTCCTGCCGCGTTTTATCAGATGCTGTCCTTTACTATGGAATGCTACTCCAACAATAAGAAAGATTACTGCGATAAAGAGGTGTATTAAAACTGGGTCCATTGCGAACGGTATGTTTAAATACGCGGATTTGTGATGGGTGTATGGCGGGAAAGTGGGCTCCGTCCGGTGTTTTTTCTCATAATTCGTAATTCGCGCATTGCAAAATTACGAATTCAAACCTGGATCAGGAGATCAAAAATGTGGGTGATGAACGGGAGTTTAAATGGAATTGAGGTGATAGGGATGATGGAGCTGCAGGGAAGACTGATGGTTATAGAAATCCCTTTTTTATGCTTACTGGATGGAAATCGAAAAAAGGTTTTGCCGAATTTCCGCCTGGATGGAGAAAAAGTCCGTTAAGTAAAGATAGGGAGTGAGCGGTGGGGAGTCAAGAGTAAACTAAGCTAACTCTTTCCAAGGTCAGTCAAGGGTTTTCCCTGCATTGATTTATTCAACGAGTGGTATTCATCCATCCAAACATCGAACCTTATCAGATCGGCTCTTCCGAGAATCGTATAGAACAAGTGCTCCGACCCAGCAACGTCGAAGTTCTTTGAAAAAGTCGGTACAATCGATTTGATCTTAGTTTTTAACCGCTCACTGTAATCTCTTAATAATTCATGCCTTAGGCCTGAATGCAATAAACCTGTATTTGTGATAACCAAGTCCTCTCTGAGTTCATTGTTGACTTCTTCCCGTTTAGTATCCGAAATGTTCATTACTGCTAACTCGTCGAGGATCATTTCATGGATACTCATTGTGTATGATGTTCTGATTGTATGCGAAACAAACTCCAGCCAATTCTCATGCATCGGATGATTCGCGGCGTACTGAAGATTCCTGATTATACGATTATAAAGGCGAGTCCCGTTTTTAATTGAAATCGGAAAGTAACTAGCAGTTACAGAAAGAGCGCCCGCCTCGAAGAATGCATTGGCAATTCCATTGACGTAGCCATATGTTGGATTCGTGAAACAAGCTGAGAGGAAGATTATTGGGGCTGTAATCTTGGCTTCAGTAATTTCTTTGCCTGTCATTTTTTCCTTGCCAATCTGAAGATAGCTTGATAGCGTGTCTTTATCGTATCCTCCGTGACAGTCGAAGATTAGAACTTGCGGTTGATGATGGTCGACGTATTGTATTACCTCATGGATAGAAGTACAACGAAAGCTTAAGAAATTAAAATCTTTACTAACAAGCATCTCAGACTTATACTGCAAGTCAAAAGCATCATAGTTTGGGTCATCCTTATCAACGCAGAACAGTAGCATAACCTTGCTTAGTATGTCCTTAGATATCGACATTTTGAAGAAACTATTCATTCCATAATAGGCCATCAGCCCGCCAAGTGGATTTTCGGGCATTCGGCAGACATCGTGAGTTGCTATTAAAGGAAGCTCCTTAACAGTCAGCCATTCTATTGGTAGGTCTGAAATTGCAATTATTTGTCTGTCCTCTGAGAATATCTCATCAATGTATCCTTCCGGGAAGGCAACACGTGCGTACATATCGCCGAATGCACGAATGCTTTTTTTGATAGAGGTAATGTCGTTGCTGACTTTGTCAGGTCTAAAGAAACTAAGATTTCTCTTGAGAGAGTTCCCAAGGAATGGCAAGCGAATGCATGGTGAATTTGTAAACGATGCGTGCAGATAGCCTAGGCCATCCAAATAGGTCGTTTTCGAATAATGAAGATGCCCGATAGCGGATAGTATCGCTGGGCTCGTTTGTTCAACGTCATTAACTTCAACGACGTTGGTATAGTTGAATTTCTGTTCGTGTCCAAGTGACTTAAATATCACCTGAAGGTTTTTATTCCCTTTGATGTGATCTTCATATAGATCGCTTAGGTGAGGATAGTTGTATGAGCTAACGACCAACAGTGGACTTAAGCTTATTGAGCGGTCGTTGGGAAATTTCGTTTTATGCAATTCGGCGGCCCGGAGTTCAAATGAATTGAAAGTTCTTAGTTGATCAATAATCAGTTTGAACCGTTCGGTGTCTTCCCATTTTGAGGTGACCGCTTTTTTTGATTCTTCTATGATCTCTTCTTGGTTATCTCCATCATAGTCCAACCAGTAAGTCCCAAGAATTTGATTAAAAGTGAAATAATTTATTTGAGCTGGTTTAAAATAGACGACAGGATTTAAATCGGTAATTTCCTTAGAGAAATCGACTTGATTAAAGATCGATTGGCGACTGCCTAATCCGTCCAATCCTGGAAATAGATTTTTGATATTTAGTAGTCTTGCGAAATCTTTTGGACCTCTAAGAATTTTTTCATGGCTTAGAACAACTTTTGGAGACTTTTTTGTAACGATAAAAAAGACTTTGTTAGGATAAGCTGTCACAAACTGCCTAGCTACTTTAGATGCATCTTTCAGGCCCGGTGCCATCAGAAGTATTTTAATAGACTCTTTCAGTGGAGAGGTTTTTATATGATTTGTAACATCTTTTTCGTAGAGAACACTCACTCTCATTGGGCTCTCTTTTTTCTGGACCTTCGACTGATAGTAAACCTCCATGGGGTCAACTAACTGCAATAGATTTTTCGGAAGCGTTCGCAGAATTGAAAATAGAAAATCGTTGAGCTCACCAGGAGGAAAGAATGCAGACTTTGGCGAAGGCTTGCAAATGTAGATGTAATCAAAATCCCCGAGGTTAAATCGCCTAAATTCCATTTCAGTAATTTATAGCATTGGAGATCGCATATTGTTGAGTCACTTCTTCTTATCCTGCTTAGCTTTGGATGCGGAGGTGTTCGAGGATCGGGCGTTTTTCGTGACTCGACCCTGCCAGTCATCGACGACCGATGATAAGCTTTCGGAAGCGTTGGTGCTATTCGTCCACGCATCCCAGAAATCTGGATCGTCGGATTTTGGACGATATGCTTTAGCTAGGTCGTTCATTTCTACTAGAACCGGAATGGGCGATGCCCAACCCAGAAGAATTCCCTTTTTTGTCGGCAGCATTGGAAGTTCATCTAACAATCCGCCAATGTTGTCAGGCACTAATCTTTTTACTAATTCTTGATCGCGATCATTCACTAGTCGGTGAAGAAGGAAAGTATTGCATTGTGATAGCACTGTGGGAGACAGTTCCGACGGTCTTTGCGAGGACAGGGTGAGACTTAGCCCAAATTTCCTACCCTCCCTTGCAATCTTTTCGAATGATTCAGCACACAATTGTGCAGGGGTAATTTCATCTTCTCCTTTTTCTCGGCGAATGAAGTTATGTGCTTCTTCCATGACGATCACTGTTGGCAATAGCTTGTCGTGGATTCTTCGGTATCGTTGAAGTGCTTCAAAAATTATTCTTGAAATAACCGAGACGACTAGGTGGCTAATGTCAGATGGTACTAAGGAGAGATCTATTATTGAAATCCCCGATGCTATTTCATCAATCCAATCTCCTAGCGTGATTTTATCATCAACTATAATTTTATTCATTCTGGGGTCAGCCATCATCGAACGCAGCCTCATTACAAGAAAATCAAGAAATTGAACGACGTTTGATTCACGAGCCAGGCGTTCAATGTGGTCAGGTAAAAGTTCGACGTTGAATGGAATTGGAGTGTCTTCGCTTAGGTTAGTAATTTTTGAGATCCCGCCGAAAGGTTCAATAGCTTTTTCTAACGACGAAATACAATTCGCTAAGTCTTCAGAGGAAAAGGCGCCGTAAAATTCCACGGTCTCGCCTTGCTTGTTTTTAAAGGATGACCATCTGGCGTCTGTTATCTTTTTTATCTCTTTTTTTAAACCTTTAATAGCCGTTTTGAGTATCTCCTTGTCGCTTTTATCTTCCAAGCTATCACAGTCCTCAAGTATTGAAATCAATTTTTTTCCAAACTTGGTTGATTCGTCTTTGTAGTTGGACACCACAGACAAATCAGTTTTAACAGATGCAAGACAACCAAGTAGATAACTTCGTGTGGTAGCTTGAAAGTCGCTCACGCCGCTTGTCTCGCCAGCGCGAATTTCTCTCAACGCTCTCCGTAGTACGGGCCGTTGCGTTTTTCCGCTTGCATTTGTGAAAGAACTCCATTCGTAGCTGTTCCACAGCCAAGCTGGTACTTTTAGCGCTTTGAACGTCGCTTCTTCGGACTTATTAATTTCAACCTTGAACTTCCT
>DASRSO010000076.1:0-9319 GCA_035656375.1 Cyclobacteriaceae bacterium
GAACGCTTCCCTATTTTGCGGGGGGCTGCTTCGAGCATGTCGAGAGCAGCCTGCTCAATACCTGCCGCGTCGAACTTACATTCGTGCTGAAGCTCGGCCTGTTCTCCATGCTCCACTACCTGGTCGGGAATACCAAGCCTCTTTACTTCACAGTTGTATTTGTGATCGGCCATAAATTCAAGTATGGCAGTACCAAATCCTCCGGGTAAACATCCGTCTTCCACGGTGATCACCTTTCTGAATTTGCTGAACACTTCGTGCAACATCTCTTCATCGAGAGGTTTCACGAAACGCATATCGTAATGAGCAGCGCTGATGCCTTTTGCTGAAAGCGCTTCGCAAGCGGTAACAGCAAAGTTACCGATGTGCCCTATCGTAAGTATCGCGATATCGTCACCATCGATCGTCTTGCGGCCAGTCCCGATCGTTATTTGTTCCATCGGCTGACGCCAGTCGGGAGTAACACCCTGGCCGCGCGGATATCGAATCGAGAATGCTGTTGTCTTGCGTGGGAGTTGTGCCGTGAACATCAGGTTTCGCAGCTCCACTTCGTTCATGGGCGCGGCAACGATCATATTCGGCAAACAACGGAAGTATGCGAGGTCGTAAGCGCCGTGGTGTGTAGGTCCGTCGGAGCCTGCAAAGCCAGCGCGGTCGAGACAGAAATTCACCGGAAGGTTTTGAATGCAGACGTCGTGGATCACCTGGTCGTACGCACGCTGCATGAACGAGCTGTAAATGTTACAGAACGGTATGAGACCCTGCGTGGCCAGGCCGGCAGAGAATGTAACGGCGTGTTGTTCGGCAATGCCTACATCGATAGCACGGTCGGGCATCTCCTTCATCATGATGTTCATGGATGATCCCGATGGCATAGCCGGAGTTATTCCAATGATATTCTTGTTGGCGCGAGCCAGCTCGACAAGTGTATGTCCGAATACATCCTGGTATTTCGGAGCTTGTGGTTTCTCGTAAGTCTTTTTGAAGATCTCACCAGTGATCTTATCGAACGTGCCCGGCGAATGCCATGTAGTTGCATTACCTTTTTCGGCTGGGCCATAGCCTTTGCCTTTCACAGTAACGCAATGAAGGATCTTTGGTCCTTTAATGTTCTTAAGGTCTTTAAGAACGGCAACGAGGTGATCGATGTCATGACCGTCAACGGGACCGAAGTAGCGAAGATTGAGCGACTCGAAAAGATTGCTTTGACTTAGCAATGTCGACTTGATACCGTTCTCAATTTTTGAAGCGATCTCCTGTGCACTCTTTCCAAACTTCGAAAGCTTGCCAAGCAGATTCCATACTTCATCTTTGAACTTGTTGTATGTGTGCGAAGTCGTGATGTCGGTGAGATAATCTTTCAGCGCACCAACGTTCGGATCGATCGACATACAATTGTCGTTGAGGATTACTAGCAGGTTGGTGTCCGACACGCCGGCGTGGTTCAGTGCTTCGAATGCCATACCGCCAGTGAGGGCGCCATCGCCGATGATGGCAACATGCTGTTTTTCATTCAGGCCTTTGTATTTCGAAGCTGCTGCCATTCCCAGGGCGGCCGACACGGATGTCGACGAGTGGCCAACGCCAAAAGAGTCGAAAGGGCTTTCCGCGCGCTTGGGGAAGCCGGAAATGCCCCCGTAAACACGGTTCGTGTGAAACGAATCGCGGCGGCCTGTGAGGATCTTGTGTCCATAGGCCTGGTGGCCCACATCCCAGACGATCTGGTCGTATGGGGCATTAAAAACGTAATGGATGGCTACGGTGAGCTCCACAACGCCCAGGCTGGCCCCGAAATGGCCGCCATAAACCGAGACGTTATCGATTATAAACTGCCGCAGTTCCTCGCAAAGCTGCACCAGTTGAACCTGGTCGAGTTTCTGGAGATCGGCCGGGCTGTTGATCTTCGCAAGTAGTTTACCTGGGGTAATTAACATTTCGTTTTTCGAACGCCGGATTTTCCCCTAAAGTTACCCTAAAATGGATACTTTTGCCATCCCGATTTTACGATATGGAGAACGAGATACCAAAAGAGAGCATAGGAGATAATTTTGAGATCCATTTGCCCTTGTTTGAAGGCCCATTCGACCTTCTGTTGTTTTTTATCGAACGCGACGAGCTTGAGATAACAGACATCCCGATCTCGAAGATCACCAATGATTTCCTTGAGTACATCCATCACCTTGAGCACTTGAATATTGAAGTTGCCAGCGAGTTCATTCTCGTTGCTGCAACGCTCATGCGTATAAAATCGAAGATGTTGTTGCCACGTCCACAACTCGATGAGCAAGGCAACGAGATCGACCCGCGCGAAGAGCTTGTGCGTCACCTGATGGAATACAAAAAGTATAAGTCAGTAGTAGACCAGTTCCACAAGATGGAGGAGAATGAGTTGCTGAAAGAAAAGCGTGGCAACATCATGAAGGAACTTCGTCAGCTTGCGGAGAGCTCGAACGTGGAAGCGGAACTACAGGACGTAGATCTTTTCAAATTACTTACCGTGTTCGAAAAAGTATTGAAGAGATACGAAGAAGAGAAGAACAAGCCTGTTCACCAGGTTATCCAGTATCCTTACACCGTAGAAGGGCAGAAGGATTTTATTCTGAATGAGATCTCGACGAAGGAGCGCATCGCATTCACGGAGTTATTTCAATCTGCTCCAACGAGGATCTCTTTGATCTTTAACTTCCTGGCGATTTTGGAAATGGCTGCCGTTCAGATGATCTCGATCACTTTCGGAGAAGGCTTCAACAACTTCTGGGTATCAAGGCCTAATCAAACGCTTGTCGACGAGTCCTCCAGTCAATCGAATTAAGGCCACCCTGCTTTCGATACTCGAATAGATCGCCACGAAATTCTCCACCGCAGCATTGCGGTAGTTTTCCTGAACAATGCGCAGGTCGATTGCACTAAGCGCACCGTTTTTATATCGCTCATTTGCGAGCTCGAGGTTGAGCTGCGCAGCCTGCAGTTTTGTTTGTGAGATCGTTACCAGCTGCTGGCGAAGATTATAGTTGTCGTAATTCACCAGCAGGTCATTTTCGAGCGATAACTTCAACTGGTTGGTTGTAAGGGCGCCGATCTTTTCCTGGATGCGGGCATTCTCAATACCACGACGGATCTGTCCCCCCTGGAATATCGTGAAGCGCAAGCTAAGGTTGGCATAGGTGCCGTATGAATTACCACTTACAGTTCTGTATTCGGGAGCAAAGGCAGACGCGATCACCGGCTGGCTTATATCGTCGTTCAGGTACCCAACCGTACTTTTTTGTATCGTGCCGGTTTCGGTGGGACGAAACTTGGCGTTAAGCTTGTCGAGTGAACCCGTAGCCCCCATGTTGAGGATGAGCGACGGTGATAGATTGCTTTGCTGGATCTGGGTGGCGTTGCGAAGTAGTTCCTGGTTGATGAATTGATTCTGAAGGTTTGTGTTTGAGCTCACCATTTTTTGGCGGAGGTCTTCGTAGCTGTACTGTTCCGTTTCGTGAACGAGCGAGTCTACGAGCTGGAATGGTTTCGTTACCTCTTCACTAAGCAAAAGATTCAGGCTCCGAAGAGAATTCTTGTACACGATCTGCTGGCGGAGCACGTTGGCCGAGTCGGTCAGATAGTTGTTCTGTTCCTGCAGCACATCGAAAGTGATGGCGCCACCGAGTTGCTTACGAAGTTTAACGTAGTTGTATCGCTCTTTGGAAAGGGTCTGCGTGATCTCGAAAACTTTGAGTCTTTCTTTTTCCAACAGCGACTGGTAGTAACCGAGGATGATCGCCTGCACGGCGGTTTCCATTACGAATGCAGCGTTGCCATAGCTAAGTCTTTCGAGCTCGTCGAGGCGTTGTTTATTGTAACGAATGAGGAAACCATCGAAGAGAACGAACTGCACGTCGAGCTGACCGGGTATCGAGCTTGAGATGTTACGACCAGCAACTGCAAAAGGGTTGGCGGGCTTGCGCTGAACAACACTGTTTGTGGTGTTGCTGATAAAGGAAATCGTTGGGAGCATACCGGCCTGTCCCCACGTGTTGTTGTTCGTCGCGATGTCGATGTTCTGTTGCTCTATCTGGACATCGAAGTTGTTCTTCATGCCAATGGAGATAGCTCTCGCAAGGCTTAATGTGTCCTGCGCCTGCGCGACCGATGAAAGACCGAAAATCAGTAAAAATAAAAACCGCATAGATTTCTTTATTCAATAACCGCCCTGGCTTCTTTACCCGAGAAATAAGTGTAGATGGCTGGGATCACAAACAACGTTAGCAGTGTCGCGAACAACATTCCCCCGATAACCGCAATACCCATCGACACACGACTTTCGGAACCTGCACCGAGTGCAAGTGCGATCGGCAAAATACCAAGTATCGTCGCAAGGCTGGTCATAAGGATTGGACGGAAGCGCGACTCAGCAGCTTCGATAACTGCCTGGTGCAAGCTGAGTCCATGTTCCTTGCGTTGATTTGCAAACTCGACGATGAGGATACCATTCTTCGTAACAAGCCCGATGAGCATGATGATACCGATCTGGCTGAACACGTTTAGCGTCTGGCCAAAGTACCAGAGCGACAACAACGCACCAGCCAGCGCGAGTGGTACGGTGAACATGATAACGAGCGGATCGCGGAAACTTTCGAACTGGCCTGCGAGGATCAGGTAGATGATCGCAAGCGCGATGATGAACGCCAGGTAAATACTTGAAGAGCTTTCGGCAAACTCGCGTGAAGCGCCGTCGAGACTTGTTGTGTAAGATTCATCCAACACTTCGTCGGCAATGCGTTGCATTTCTTTAATGCCATCGCCGAGGGCAACGCCTTTTGCAAGCTGTGCGCTAACCTTGGCCGATGAATAGCGATTGAAACGATACAATTGTGGAGGAGCACTCTGTTCTTCCATCGACACGAGGTTGTCGAGCTGGATGAGTTCACCACGATTACTTTTTACATAGAGTGTTTTAAGATCGAGTGGTTCGTTCCGGTTTGCGCGTTCCACCTGGCCGATGATCTGGTATTGTTTTCCGTCCATGATGAAGTTTCCGAAACGCGATCCGCTAAGTCCCAACTGAAGTGTTTGAGCGATGTCGAACACATTCACACCCATGTTGCGCGCCTTGTCGCGATTGATGGAAATGTTGATCTCGGGCTTCGTGAATTTCAAATCGAGGTCTACGAATGCGAAGCTTTTGCTTTCCATTGCTTTCGACATGAATTCAGGAAGAACGGCTTTTAGTTTTTCGATGCTTGCTGCCTGAACGACGAACTGCACGGGGAAACCACCACGACGGTCGCCGATTGAAGGATTTTGATTAGCGAAGGTGCGGGCGCCGGTGAACTGTTGGACTTTGATCCCGATGTCGTCTACAAGTTGTTGTTGTGTACGCTCGCGCTCAGCCGGGTTTTTGAGGATCACACGAACGAAGCCGGAGTTCACACCGCCACCACCCCATGCGGGAGCGGTTACGCTCATTACGCCGACACGTTCGGGTACCTCTTGCTCGATGAAAGCAGCAAGTTCACGAACATAAGCGTCCATGTATTCGAAGGTTGAACCTTCGGGAGCCGTTGCCTGTACACGGAACTCACTACGATCTTCGAGAGGGGCGAGCTCCGAAGGGATACCCGTTCCGAGATAATAGATCAGTCCCACCGAAGCAACAATGATCACGAATGCAAGCCAACGCGTCTTCATGAAGCCTTTGAGTGCATCAGCATAACCCGCTGTGAGCGCTTTGAAGAAAGGCTCGGTCTTGCGATAGAGCCACGGATGTCTCTCACGATTCTTAAGGATCTTGGCGCACATCATCGGCGTAAGCGTCAACGACACGAATGCTGAAATAGCAACGGCGCTGGCTACAACCAATCCGAATTCACGAAAAAGACGACCAGTAAGACCTTGCAGGAATATCACAGGCAGGAACACTGCAACTACGGCAATTGTGGTAGAGATGACTGCGAAGTAAATTTCGATCGCTCCTTTTCTTGCGGCTTCCTCGGGTTTTTCGCCCTCTTCAATTTTTACGTAGATGTTTTCGAGAACCACGATCGCATCGTCGACAACAAGGCCGATCGCAAGCACGATACCGAGCAACGTAAGTACGTTGATCGTAAACCCGAGCACGTACATGACGAAGAAAGTCCCGATGAGTGAAACAGGGATTGTTGCAATTGGGATGATTGTCGTACGCCAGTCGCGGAAGAAAACGAAGATGATCGACAACACCAGGAGGAATGCGATGATGATCGTTTCCTCCACCTCCGAAATTGAAGAACGGATAAATCTCGTAGAGTCGAAGCTCATGATCCATTTCACGTCCGGGGGAAGGTCGCGCTCGATCTGTTCTAGCTTTTTATAAAGGCGGTCGGCGATGTCGATGTTGTTTGCACCGGGTTGTGCAACGATAGCCATGGCACATCCGGGTGCCCCGTCGCGACGAAGGATCGTGCGGTCGTTTTCAGGGCCGAGCTTGGCGTAGCCGATATCAGAAAAACGCACGACGTTGTCGGCGCTCTCTTTTACGATCAGGTTATTGAAATCTTCCTCGGTGGTGAGGCGGCCCATGGTTCGAACTGTAAGTTCTGTGTTTGCTCCTTCCACGCGCCCCGAAGGCAACTCAACGTTTTCGCGATTGAGTGCATTCAACACATCCGACGGTGCAAGCTTGAGTGATGCAAGCTTGATTGGATCCATCCACAAACGCATCGAGTAACGCCGTTGACCCCAGATCTGCACGGAGCTTACACCAGGAATAGTCTGAAGTCTTTCTTTGAACATCACTTCGGTGATGCGCGACAGTTCCATGAGGTCGCGTTTGTCGGAGACCACCGACATGAAGATGATCGGGCTCGAATCGGCATCCGCTTTTTCTACAACAGGCGGATCGACATCGGGCGGTAAGTTGAACAGTGCACCCGATACTTTATCGCGAACGTCGTTGGCGGCGGCTTCGATGCTTACACCCAATTCGAACTCAACCGTGATTGTGCTTCTGCCTTCGCGGCTAACCGAGGTGAGTGTGCGAATACCGGGCACGCCGTTGATCGCATCTTCGAGCGGTTCGGTGATCTGCGACTCGATCACATCGGAGTTTGCACCTACGTAGCTCGTGCTTACGGTGATTACTGGCGGATCGACGCTGGGGAATTCCCGGACGCCGAGGAAAGTAAACCCGATAAATCCGAAGAGGATGATGCCAAGCGACATCACGATCGCCAGTACGGGCCGGCTAATGCTGACAGTTGATAAACTTGCCATGATATGTTTACCTCAAATTTGTTATCTGAACGTCCATGCCGGCACGAAGCTGAAGGATGCCGGTTGTAAGCACTGTGTCGCCGTGCTTAAGGCCACGGGTAACTTCGAGATCGGTGTTGGTGCGAATGCCGGTCTCGATAACTACTTCTTTCACCTTACCCTCTGCCAGTAAGAAAACTTTTTTGCCACCTTGTTCGGGTACGACCGATTCGGTAGGGATCAGGATTGCATTGGTGGTTGATCCGAGAATGAGTTCCAATTCAACAAACTGGCCGGGGAGAAGTCTGCCTTTCGAATTATCCGCAAGCGCGCGAAGCTTCAGTGTGCGTGTATCCTGGTCGATGCGTGGCTCGATCGCATAAACTTTTCCGTTGTAGCGAAGGGTGTCGCCTTCGATCTTGAAATAAATTTCTTTGCCCGATGCTACTGCAGAGCTATAACGACTGGGAACTGCAAACTCGAGCTTCGCAGGTGTGTTGTTGTAAAGTGTAGCGATAGTTGTGTTGGGCGAAAGATATGCGCCTTCGCTCACATAGCGAAGACCGATAACGCCATCGAATGGTGCAGTGATACGGGTCTTTGCAAGCTGCGCTTCGAGCAGCTGAACGTCGGCAACGGTAGTGTTGAGGCGGTTCAGTGCGTTGTCGTACTCTTCCTGGCTGATGGCGTCTTTTTCGAGCAGTTTCCTCTGACGAAACTCGTTGTCTTCGTTAAGCTTTTGATTGTGCTTCTGCTTTTGAAGTTGTGCCCTGATCTCTTCGTCGTTGATCTGGATAAGAACGCTTCCTTTTTTTACGCTCGATCCTTCCTGGAATGCGATGTGTGTGATCTTACCAGAGATCTCGCTCTTTAACTCAAGCGATTCGTTGGCGAGAACCGTGCCTGTAACGACAAGCTTATTATCGAGCTTACCGGGCTTCACAACCAACGCCTCCACAGGAAGCGCCGGGGATGCTGCGGGACTGCCTTTCGCTTCGCCACCATCATTCTTGCTGCTAAACCAGCCTAGCTTGGGAATGGCCAGCAACAGCACCACAGCAGAAATGATAGATCCGGTTATAATTTGTTTTTTCATTCTAGGGTTGAGTAAGGAAAACGCTATGTAGCTTAAGTACCTGGGGGATTACAAGCTCGCTTTCATCGTTTGTTACAATGAAGTCAGCTTTGCTAACCTTTTCCGAATCCGACATCTGGCTCCTGATGATCTCCCTGATCGTTTGTTCAGAACGGTGAGGATCTCTTGCCATTACACGCTTCACTCGCAGGTGCTCAGGAGCGGAGACAACGATTATTTTATCTAAAGTTCTGTAAGACCCTGCTTCGAACAATAAAGCAGCTTCTTTGATCACATACCGACTCGACTGCTCACCAACCCATTGCGAATAGTTCTCGGCGACGCGGGGATGCACGAGTGCATCGAGGGCTCTTAATTTTTCGGGGTGCCCGAAAGCTGCTTCGCTGATGTGTTTACGGTTGAGCGTACCATCCGTATGATAAGACAAGTTTCCGAATTCTTTTTTGATGCCGCTAATTAGTATTCCGTCAGTGGTCATTAAGACTTTCGCCCGGCTGTCGGCATCGTATACAGGAATACCAAGACTTTGGAAGATCTTACAGACAAGGCTTTTACCAGAGCCTATGCCACCTGTGATACCAATTTGAAGCGGAGTCGCCAATTGTTAATGCTTTGTTAAAAGTGTTTAACACTGACTGAATCGACAGATACAACTTCAGCATAGGGAGGAATGCCATGAACAAGCGGAGTAAACTTTCCGGTTTCTCCACGCTTCAATGATTCTGCTCTCACCGTCGGCAATGTTCCAAACAATTCGGAAGCAATAAACTTTCCGTACGACTTCTGTGGAACGAGGAACGTACAGGAGATGCTATCGGTTTGGGCAACATAACCCCACGGCAGCTTATCAGTATCTAACCGTATAACCTGTTTGGCAGATACCATTTCACCCACGTCGAATTTTACTTCGACAACGGGAGGATTGCGCTGCAGATATTCCTGGTCTGGAATTTCAACTTCCACTTCTGCGCGGAAGTTGTTGCCCAAACGGCTGTCGGGAAGTTTCAG
>DASRSO010000077.1:0-44093 GCA_035656375.1 Cyclobacteriaceae bacterium
TACCTGTCACAATTTTTGTAACAGCTGTGTCCAATCTTTTCCGGAGTGAAGATTCTGTCGCCAGAAGCAGCATTCACCTGAACTACATCTTTGCAGCAGTATTTGGGCTAATTCACGGCCTCGGGTTTTCCACCCTTTTACGGGAGCTTCTTGGCAAGAACACTGACATCGTGACGCAGTTGCTGGCTTTTAATATCGGGTTAGAAATTGGCCAGATAATTATCGTTGCAATATTCATGGCGGTCACCTTTATTATTGTTGATCTTGCGGGCTTTTCGCGTCGCGACTGGAAGATGGTGATCTCGTCGGCGATCGCGGGAATAGCCCTGATATTGATTAAAGACTCAGAAATATTGACCTAACAAACCTTTAAATATGAAGTTTTTTGTTTCTCTGTGCATGGTGTTGATTGCATTCGCCGGGGTAGCCCAGGAGCAATCGCAATGGAAAGGCAAGTTCGAGCAGCTCGACCAGACACTCCCGACTCCAAACGAATATCGCACCGGCTCCGGCGCCCCCGGCCCGAAGTACTGGCAGCAAAAGGCCGACTACAATATCAATGTCGAACTGAACGACGACAATCAAAGTATTACCGGTTCCGAAACCATCACGTACACCAACAACTCTCCCGACGTGTTGAAGTACCTCTGGCTTCAACTCGATCAAAACCTCTTCGCGAAAGACAACGTCGCCCCGAAAACACTTGGTAACTCCGTGAAAGACTCGGTTACAACGAAGACCATCGCAGGACAACTTGGTCTCTATGATTTTGACGGAGGTTATAAGATCAAGTCTGTAAAAGATGCTTCAGGCAAAGCACTCCCCTACACGATCAACTCGACCATGATGCGTATCGATCTTCCGCAAGCGCTGAAGTCGGGTGACAAAGTTTCATTCGGTATCGAGTGGTCGTACAACATTAACGATCGCAACACTATCGGCGGCCGCAGCGGCATGGAATATTTCCCCGAAGACAAAAACTATATCTACACGATCGCACAGTTCTTCCCACGCATGTGTGTGTACGACGACGTGGTGGGATGGCAGAACAAACAGTTCCTCGGGCGTTCGGAGTTCACCGTTCCTTTTGGTGACTACAAAGTTCGCATCACCGTTCCTGCCGACCACATGGTTGGAGCAACCGGTATGATCCAGAATCCACAGGAAGTTCTTTCGAAGACCGAGCTCGACAGGTTTGAGCAGGCAAAGAAATCATTCGACAAACCCGTGATCATTCGCACCCAGGCAGAAGCAACTGCGTTGGAGAAGACGAGATCCAAGGAAAAGAAAACATGGGAATTTGCTGCACAGAACGTCCGCGACTTCGCGTTTGCGAGCTCACGCAAGTTTATCTGGGATGCAATGGCAGTAAAGCTTCCGACCACACAACCTCTTGCGATGTCGTACTACCCCAGGGAAGGAAATCCTCTTTGGGAAAAGGAGTCGACTATTGCTGTAAAGAACACGCTGGAAGTTTATTCGAAGCACACCATCGATTATCCTTATCCACAAGCAACATCGGTGCACACTGCTTCGATCGGTATGGAGTATCCGATGATCTGTTTCAACTTCGGCCGCCCGAACAAAGACGGTTCATACAGCGATGCCAAGAAGTGGGGAATGATCGGCGTGGTGATCCACGAGGTTGGTCACAACTTTTTCCCCATGATCATCAACAACGACGAGCGAGAGAGCACATGGATGGATGAAGGTATCAACAGCTTTGTTCAGTACCTCACAGAACGAGAAAGATATCCTTCGAAGCCACCAACCCGTGGCGACGCTAAATATGCTACGACCTACATGAAGAGCGACCAGTCGATGATGCGCCCGCTGATGACCGGCGGCGAGAACGTTGTTCGCATTGGTGACGAGCAGTATGGAAAGGCCGCAACAGCACTGAATGTTCTTCGTGAGACTGTGATGGGCCCTGAAATGTTCGACAAAGCTTTCAAAGAATACGCGCAGCGCTGGGCATTCAAACATCCGAAGCCTGCCGACTTTTTCCGCACACTCGAAGATGCATCGGCCGTAGATCTCGATTGGTTCTGGAGAGGATGGTTCTACACAACCGACAATTGCGACATGACACTTGAAGAAGTGAAATGGTTCAAGCTTCGCAACAGCCAGGCAAATCTTGAAGCGAAGAACAAGAACGTGAAGAAGGGAGATCTTGGCGCAGGAGGCACTAAAGCAGCACAGAATTTCAGCAACGGTCCCCAGTATTTTTCGGTGATACCTACCGACGACAGGTTGTACGATGAGTTCCAGAACAAAGTAGATGACAAGGCTGTTATCTCGAAACTTGAGAATAAGAACTTTTACGAGATCACGTTGACAAATAATGGCGGGTTGATCATGCCGGTGGTGATCCAGTGGACTTACAAGGATGGAACCAAGGAGATCGAAAAACTTCCGGCAGAGATCTGGAGGTTGAATGAAACGAAGGTCACGAAGGTGTTCGCGAAGGACAAGGAAGTGGTGAACGTAGTGATCGATCCGGACCAGAAGACGACGGATGTGAACACAAGTGACAACGTGTTTCCGAAAGTCGATCAGCCGACGAAGTTTGAGGAATTCAAAAAGAAGAGTGGGACGAATTGATCCGTACGCTCGCCAGGGATGTTCGTAGATAACACCATCAGGTATCAGAACCGGGAACTTAGACAACGACCAGAAAGATGAAACGTAGCATACTAATATCATTCGTCCTCGCTCTCGTATCGACAGCAATCTTCGCTCAGGAACAAAAGGGCTGGAAGGGCAAGTTCGAACAGTTAGATCAAATCTTACCGACTCCAAATAGTTATAGAAGTTCTTCCGGAGCCCCCGGATCTTCGTATTGGCAACAACGTGCCGACTACGTCATCAACGTTGAACTGAACGACGACACGCAGCAGGTCACTGGTTCCGAAACCATTACTTATTACAACAACTCACCTGAGACTCTTACTTATCTCTGGCTTCAACTCGATCAGAACCTGCTGGAATCGAACGGTATCAAATACAAGACCACCACGAACCAGGTGAAAGACTCTGTGCCAACTCGCCAGTTCGCGAACGCCGTCCAGGGCTACGACTACGAAGGAGGGTATAAGATAAAATCGGTGAAAGATGCTGCAAGCGGCAAGGATCTTGCGCACACCATCAACTTCACCATGATGCGCATCGAGTTGCCGGCACCGATGAAGACCGGTGACACCTACAGCTTCTCTATCGAATGGAGCTACACGGAATACGATCGAATGAAATACGACGAGCGCGGTGGCTACGAATATTTTCCCGAAGACGGCAACTATCTCTATACTCTTGCACAATGGTATCCACGCATGTGCGTGTTCGACGACTATGAAGGATGGCAGAACAAACAGTTCCTCGGTGACGGAGAGTTCACGCTCACGTTCGGAAACTTCAAAGTACGGATCACTGTTCCTTCCGATCACATCGTAGGTGCAACGGGGTGGCTACAAAACCCGAAAGAAGTTCTAAGCAAACAGCAACAAGACCGGTTCGAGCTTGCACGTAAAACATTCGACAAGCCGGTGCTCATTGTTACCGAAGAGGAAGCACGTAAAAAGGAGAAAGAACGTTCGACTAAAAAGAGCACATGGGAATTCCATGCTGAAAATGTTCGCGACTTCGCGTGGGTATCGTCACGCAAGTTTATCTGGGATGCCATGGCTGTAAAGATTGGCGACAAGACCCCTCTCGCACAGTCGCTCTATCCGAAAGAAGGCAATCCGCTTTGGGAGAAGGAATCAACTAAAGCCATTAAGAACACGCTCGAAGTTTATTCTTCACGAACATTCGACTATCCATATCCGACGGCTTACTCTATTCACACTGCGAGCATTGGTATGGAGTACCCGATGATCTGTTTCAACTATGGTCGCCCAAAGAAGGACGGAACATATTCGCAACGCACACTCGAAGGAATGGTTGGTGTGATAGTGCACGAGGTTGGTCACAACTTTTTCCCGATGATCGTTAACTCCGATGAACGTCAGTGGACGTGGATGGACGAAGGACTTAACACATTCCTCGAAAGAGAAACCACACGCACGCGTTATCCTACATTCGATGTAACAAGCGGATCTCCGAAAGGAATAGCGAGCTTCATGCGGGGCGACAAATCACAGATGCGTCCTATAATGGCGAGCAGCGACAATCAAGGCAAAAACTTTGGACCGAACGGGTACACTAAACCTTCGGCTGCGCTAACGCTGCTCCGCGAAACTATTATGGGTCCCGAACTGTTCGACAAAGCATTTAAAGAATACGCGCAACGTTGGGCATTCAAGCAACCTAAACCCGCAGACTTTTTCAGGACGATGGAAGACGCTTCGGCTACAGATCTTGACTGGTTCTGGAGAGGCTGGTTCTACACAACCGATAACGTAGACGTGGAACTCGACGAGGTAAAATGGTTCCGCGTGAAATCGAATACACAGGACCCGGAGAACAAAAATGTCCAGGTGAAAAAGGGCGATCTGACGGCCGCAAATGGGGGCAAAAACTTCGATTTTAGCTCAGGACCGCAGGAATTTACGGTTCTCAACGCCTCTGGCGGAAAAGAGTCTGAAAGGAACCAGGAGTTCCGTAGTTCTATAAACGACGCTGCAATTCGCGGAAAAATCGAGGGTAAAAATATTTATGAGGTGTCTCTCGTCAATAAAGGTGGATTGATATCACCCGTAATCCTGGAATGGACGTATAAGGATGGTAGTAAGGAAATTGAAACGCTTCCCGCAGAGATCTGGAGAGTGAATGAAGTGGAAGTGAAAAAGATGTTTTTGAAAGACAAAGAAGTTATCAGCGTGAAAGTAGATCCAGGCTCCGAAACAGCCGACGTCAATGTGGATAACAACGTTTTTCCAAAACGCCCCTCCGCCAGCAAGTTCGACCAGATGAAAAAGGGGAACAATTGACCTATCTTCGTAAAAAACTGTAAAACCAATATATGAGTAAAGGATTAATTGCGGTCCTCGTAGTAGTAGGAGGACTTCTTTTGTTTGGATTTATTTTCTTCATGTGGGGCGCCGGCGTCAGGGACAATGCAGTGGCATTGCAAGAAGACGTGAACGCTTCATGGGCAAACGTGCAAACCACCTATCAGCGTCGTGCAGATCTCATCCCCAATCTCGTGGCTACCGTGAAAGGAGCTGCCGAGAACGAGAAGGCGATCCTATTAGGTGTGACGGAAGCGCGTGCCGGCATTTCGAGTGCGAAAACACCCGAACAACTTGATGCTGCCGGAAAGAAGATCAACTCAACAATTACGTTCATGATGGAAGCGTATCCGCAGATCCGCTCAACTGAAAACTTTTCCGACCTGCAAGCACAGCTCGAAGGAACAGAGAACAGGATCAACGTAGCACGTCAGAACTACAATGAGAGCATCAAAGGATACAACGCCTACATCCGTGGAACATTCAAGAGAATGGCGTTGTCGTGGTTCGGTGGCGGCGACGATGACTTTACGGTCCGCAAGGGCTTCGAAGCATCGGAAGGCTCCGAGAACGCACCACAGGTAAAGTTCTAAAATTAAAAAGCCCCGCATCGCGGGGCTTTTTTTATAAGCTTCTTTTCACTTCTCGCATTTCGTAGCTCTCGATCACATCGCCCTCTTTAATATCATTAAAGTTCTCGATGCCGATACCGCAGTCGAAGCCCGAACGAACTTCTGACGCGTCGTCCTTGTGACGCTTCAGGGAAGTGAGCTTGCCTCCGTACACTACGATACCATCGCGGATAAGACGGATCGGATTCTGACGTTTGATATAACCATCGGTAACCATACAACCTGCGACCGTACCCACTTTCGTGATCTTGAATACATTTCGCACCTCTGCGTTACCAACAATAACTTCTTCGAGTTCTTTCTCGAGCATACCTTCCATCGCCGCCTTCACATCGTTGATCGCGTCGTAGATGATCGAGTAAAGACGTATCTCGATTTCTTCATTCTCGGCAAGTCTGCGTGCAGCTGCCGAAGGACGAACCTGGAAGCCCACGATGATCGCATCAGAAGCCGATGCAAGCAGAACATCCGACTCGGAGATCTGTCCAACCGATTTCTGGATGATGCTCACAGCAACCTTCTGAGTAGAAAGTTTCAACAGTGAGTCTGACAACGCTTCAACTGAACCGTCCACGTCACCTTTTACAATCACGTTCAATTGCTTGAACGAGCCGATTGCAAGACGACGACCGATCTCGTCGAGAGTAATGTGTTTCTTGGTGCGGATGCTTTGCTCACGGGCGAGCTGCGAGCGCTTGTTGGCAATCTCACGAGCTTCGCGGTCGTTCTCCATCACGTTGAATTTCTCACCAGCCTGTGGAGCTCCATCAAGACCCAACAGCTGTACGGGTGTTGCAGGACCGGCTTCTTTCAGTCGCTTGCCGCTGTCGTCGAACATGGCCTTTACACGACCATAGTTCGCGCCGGCCACAACAATATCACCGATCTTCAGGGTGCCTGCTTCGATCATTACAGATGCTACGAAGCCACGACCCTTGTCGAGCGACGCTTCTATAACAGAACCGTTCGCAGCTTTATTTGGATTAGCACGGAGGTTCAGGATCTCTGCTTCGAGCAATACTTTTTCGAGCAGGTCGTCGATACCTTTCCCGGTTTTCGCCGAGATCTCCTGTACCTGGTATTTGCCACCCCAGTCTTCAACGAGGATATTGATCTTCGAAAGTGACTCACGAACCTTTTGAGGATTCGCACCGGGCTTGTCTATTTTATTGATCGCGATAACGATCGGCACGCCAGCAACCTGTACGTGATTGATCGCTTCTTTCGTCTGAGGCATCACATCGTCGTCGGCGGCGACAACGATGATAGCTATGTCAGTAAGTTTCGCACCACGTGCACGCATTGCGGTAAACGCTTCGTGACCTGGTGTATCGAGGAAGGCGATCTTGTGACCGCTCTTCGTCATTACGTCGTACGCACCGATGTGCTGGGTGATACCACCCGCTTCCTGTGCAGTAACTTTTGTATTCCTGATATAATCGAGCAACGAGGTCTTTCCGTGGTCGACGTGACCCATGATCGTCACGATAGGAGCACGTGGCTGCAGATCTTCTTCTGCGTCTGCTTCTTCTTCGATCTCCGTTTCTTCTTCGGCAGATGCAAACTGCACGTCATAACCGAACTCGTCGGCGATCACGGTAATTGCTTCTGCATCGAGACGCTGGTTGATTGAAACGAACATACCAAGATTAAGGCATGTCGAGATCACATCGTTAACCGACACGTTCATCAGTGAAGCGAGGTCGTTAGCAGAGATGAACTCTGTTACTTTCAGGATCTTTGAAGACTCCTGTTCCTGCGCTAAACGTTCTTCTTCTGCTTCCGAAGCGGATTGTCTCTTTTCCTTACGATACTTTGCGCCGCTGAATTTCTTCTGACCGCCACTCAGTTTAGCGAGTGTTGAACGGATCTGGTCCTGGATCTCTTTCTCTGTGGGCTCAGTCTTCTGAACACGTGGAGGAAGAGGACGTTTGCCGGGTCCACCACCCTGTCCGCCCTGTTGACCAGGTACCGGGGGCAGGCGCTTGCGCGGACGCTTCTGACGATCGGCTTCTTTGCGGATATCCGATGAAGCAACGGGTTGCTCTTTCTTCTTTTCCTTCTCCTGGGGAAGCTCAATTTTACCAACAACGTTCAGTCCCTGGAGCTTGGTTGCTTTTGCTTTAATAAGCTCCTGCTGTTGTTCCTGTTGTTTTTCCGGAACGACTACAGGCGGCTCGGGTGCTTTCACCACTTTAGCCACAGGCTGCGGAGGTGCTACAACCTTCTCTTCTTCTTTCTCTTTCTCTTTAGGTTTTTCTACAACCTTTTTCTCCGGTTCGAGCTCGATCTTTCCGACAACCTTGATGCCTTCGAGCTTGGGTTTTTCAACCTCTACTTTTTCGGGCTTGGGTTCTTCCTTCGGTTTAAAGATCTCCTTCGTACCAAGGTTCTTGATCATGATGCGATCTTCCTCTTCGGTCTTCTTGCGATGACTTTCGGCTTCGCTCTTGATCGTAACGTTCTCGTTGTGCTTCAGGCCAATCGTGAGGCCGTGAGCTTCAATTTTCTCTGAGGCAGAGGATGCATACTCTTTTGAGAGCATGGCGAATTGCTCCGCAGTAAGTTTTGCGTTGGGATTGTTCTCCACTTTGAATCCCTTCTTAGCCAGGAATTCCAAAATGT
The DNA here is from genome assembly GCA_035656375.1 of Cyclobacteriaceae bacterium. Classification (GTDB taxonomy): domain Bacteria; phylum Bacteroidota; class Bacteroidia; order Cytophagales; family Cyclobacteriaceae; genus ELB16-189. The sequence goes on from DASRSO010000077.1 coordinate 8,207, forward strand.
GGTCTTTCCCCACGTTCAGCTTACGCGATGCCTGCCCTAACCTTATCTCTCTAACATCTTCTGCCATGCTCAAATTTGACTAGTATTTTCGGTTTTTGTGTGATTTTAATGTCAATTCTTACTCAAATTCTTTCTTCAGTATGGAGTGAACAGACTCTACAGTCTCTTCTTCCAGCTCGGTTCTGCGTACTAATTCCTCTTTATTGAGGGCCAGTACACTCTTGGCTGTGTCCAAACCGATGCGTTTGAGTTCGTCGATGACCCAGCTTTCGATCTCATCTGAGAATTCATCCAGGTCAACATCTTCCTCCTGTATCTCATCGAGCTCTCTGAATACATCGATCTCATAACCAACTAACCGGCTTGCAAGCTTGATATTCAAACCCCCTTTACCGATAGCCAGTGACACCTGGTCGGGCTTCAGGTAAACCGAAGCGCGGCCGTTGTCTTTATCGATCTTGATACTCGAGATCTTTGCGGGACTCAGTGCTCTTTGAATGAAGAGCTCCATGTTCTCGGTGTAGTTGATAACGTCGATGTTCTCATTTTGCAACTCGCGAACGATGGCGTGGATACGTGATCCTTTCATACCAACGCAGGCTCCTACAGGATCGATACGATCGTCGTAAGACTCAACGGCAACTTTTGCACGCTCGCCTGGTTCTCTAACTGCCTTTTTTATGGTGATCAGTCCGTCGTAAACTTCCGGAACTTCCTGCTCGAACAAACGCTCCAACAACACTGGTGACGTACGTGATAACACAATCTTCGGATTTCCGTTCACCATTTCCACTTTATGTACAATAGCCCGCACGTTTTCGCCTTTGCGATAGCGGTCTTTAGGGATCTGCTCAGAGCGAGGGATCGAGATCTCGTTTCCTTCGGCATCAGTCAATAACACTTCTTTGCTCAATACCTGGTAGACTTCCCCGCTGATGATCTCACCAACGATGTCTTTGTATTTCTGGAACAGGATGTCTTTCTCGAGGTCTTTCACTTTTTGCATCAGGGTCTGACGGGCTGTCGTAACCGCCCTGCGCCCAAAATCCTCGATGCTCACCTGTTCTGATACTTCTTCACCCACCTCGAAATCCGGCTCGATCTTGCGAGCTTCCGTTATCGCGATCTTGTCGTGATCCCAGATGTCTTCCGAATCGTCGTCAACGATCTCACGAATGCGATAGATCTCCAGGTCACCCTTGTCGGCGTTAATGATGATGTCGAAGTTGTCGTCAACGCCATACTTTTTCCTGATCATGTTGCGGAACACATCTTCCAGAATCCTGATCATCGTAGGACGGTCGATGTTCTTCTGTTTTGCGAAGTCAGCAAATGACTCGATGAGATTTGAAATATCCATGACTAATGCAGTTTGACTTACTTGAGTGTTTTTTTGATTAATTCTGTTTAAATGAAACCATTACAAATGCCTTCTCTATTTGATCAAATAATACTTCCGTTACTTTAGTTTCCTTCTTATCGACCTGCTGGCGGATCGACAGCTTTTCATCCGAAACTTCTTCGAGTTTTCCCTGGACGATCGACTTGTCTGTGAGATGAACTTTGAACTGTCGTCCCACATTCTTGAAATACTGACGCTTCAATTTCAACGGATGGTCCAAACCGGGTGTTGAAACCTCCAGGTTGTAGGCGTCAGTGAGGATGTTCTGCTCATCCATCAGGACCGAAAGCCTGCGGCTCAGGTCTGCACAATGATCGATCGTAACTCCATTGTCGCCATCAACGATTACCATAAGGCGGGCAGGACGTTGCTTTCCATTGTAAAGCACGTCCACGATAAAGTGGCCGGGCTCCTGGAGCGCCGATTCTGCTAATTCTTTGATTTTGACTGTTAAATCCATAAAAACAAAAAATCCAGATAACGAAAGAGGGGACTTTTGGTCCCCTCTTTGATATGAATTTCAAATGGTAATGCAAAGATAGTAGATTTTTTGAAAATATTGCAATCGCAATGAGATACGCCGTTTATATAGTCCTGTGCTTAATTTTTTTCTCGTGTAATAAGAAAAACGACACGGGTTCATCTTCAACAACCACTGTAACACCCGTCGATGCTCCGAAAATAAATGCCGATTCGGCGTATGCCTTCGTGCAAAAACAGGTCGACTTCGGACCGCGTATTCCCAATACCGAGAATCACCGTAAGACAGCCGCCTGGCTCGAGCAGCAGCTTCGAAGATTAGGCGGTCAGGTGACAATACAATCGTTCAAAGCGCCTTCCATCGAAGGACAACAACTGGAATTGAAGAACATTATCGCTTCGTTCAATCCCGAGAAACAAAAACGGATCATGCTGGCAGCACACTGGGATACTCGTCCTTATGCGGATAAGGATACAGAGAAGCCGAATGCTACTATCGATGGTGCTAACGACGGAGCAAGTGGTGTCGGCGTGTTGCTCGAGATCGCCCGTGTTATCCAATCCAAAGCGCCCCGCGCCGGTGTAGATATTGTTCTATTTGATGGGGAAGATTGGGGTGAAAAAAATAATGAATATGGCCGTGTTCCGATACCCGAAGAACTCGATGATTGGTGGTGCCTCGGTTCGCAATACTGGAGCGCAAACAAACACAAGCCAAACTTCAGACCGTACTACGGAATACTTCTAGATATGGTAGGCGCAGCCGACGCAAGGTTTTTCCGTGAAGGCCATTCGATGCAGTATGCACCGCGCGTTGTCGATAAAGTTTGGACAGCCGGCGCAACCCTGGGTTATTCAAATTATTTCATCAAGCAGGATGTAGGAGAGCTAACAGACGATCACAAGTTTGTGAACATGGTTGCAAAGATCCCGATGATCGACATCGTTCACTTCGACCCGAACAATGGCTTTGGAGATTTTCATCACACCACGAAAGATAACATGAGTGTGATCAACAAGCGAACACTTGAAGCTGTTGGCAACACGGTGTTGTATGTGATTTACTCCGAAGAGTAGCTACTTCGTATAGCTCTTGAAATCTTTGTGGTCGCGTTGGTATAGCGTCTCTTTCGGCAGCGACCGGAAATAATCATAAGTTATTTTCAAACCCTCTGCCCTGCTTACTTTCGGCTCCCAGTTCAGAAGTTTTTTCGCCTTTGTAATATCCGGCTGGCGTTGCTTGGGGTCGTCTTTTGGCAACGGCATGTATGTGATCTTCTGCGTTGTCCCCGTAAGCTTTACGATCTCTTCTGCGAATTGCTTTATCGTGATCTCCGACGGGTTGCCAATGTTTACCGGGTACGCATAGTCCGACATCAGCAAACGGTAAATTCCTTCCACGAGATCGTCGACGTAACAGAACGAGCGGGTCTGCGATCCATCGCCGAAGATCGTTAGATCTTCTCCGCGCAGTGCCTGGCCTATGAATGCCGGCAGTACACGTCCGTCGTTTAGTCGCATACGAGGTCCGTAAGTATTGAAGATCCGTACGATGCGGGTCTCAAGTCCATGGAACGTATGATAAGCCATGGTGATGGCTTCCTGGAAACGCTTCGCTTCATCGTACACACCGCGTGGTCCGACTGTATTCACGTTCCCGTAGTATTCTTCTGTTTGTGGGTGCACCGTTGGATCGCCATACACTTCCGATGTGGATGCGATGATGATCCGTGCCTTCTTCGCTCTCGCAAGACCAAGAAGATTGTGAGTTCCGAGTGATCCAACTTTCAATGTCTGGATCGGGATCTTCAGGTAATCGATCGGGCTTGCAGGCGATGCGAAATGAAGTATGTAGTCGAGTTCGCCCGGTACGTGGACGAACTTTGAAACATCGTGATGATAGAATTCGAAGTCGGCAAGCTTGAACAGGTGCTCGATGTTGCGCAGGTCGCCGGTGATAAGATTATCCATGGCGATCACATGAAAGCCTTCAGCTATGAACCTGTCGCAGAGGTGAGAGCCAAGAAATCCAGCTCCACCCGTGATGAGCACGCGTTTTTTAGCGGCCATTTATTACCTCCCTTCCAATGCTGTAGTACGTGTATTTCATGTCACGCATCACATTGAGATCGTACAAATTGCGGCCATCGAAGATCACTTTGTTCTTGAGGATCGAAGTAAGGCGATCGAAATCCGGTGTCCGGAATTCAGGCCATTCAGTTACGATCAACACAGCGTCTGCCCCAGTAGCCGCATCGTATGGATTATTGAAGTATTCTATCTGATCGCCGAAAAGTTTTTTCACGTTTTCCATGCCTTCAGGATCGTGAACTTTAAGCTTCACACCTTCTTTCAAAAGTGCACGTATGTTATACAGCGACGACGCTTCACGGATATCATCGGTGTGCGGCTTGAACGACAAGCCCCAGATGGCTATCGTGAGCCCCGAAAGTTTGTTGTTGAAATGCTGCTTGATCGTAGGGATGAGCTTCGTCTTCATACCCTCGTTCACCTCCATTACAGAGTTCAGGATCTTGAACTGGTATTTCACGTCAACCGACGACTTCGAGAGGGCCTTTACGTCTTTCGGGAAACAGCTTCCGCCATACCCAATGCCAGGGAACAGGAAGCGCTTGCCAATACGGCTGTCAGTGCCGATACCTTTCCTCACTTCGTCGACATTCGCCCCCAAAAGTTCACACAGGTTAGCGATCTCGTTCATGAACGTGATCTTTGTTGCCAGGAATGAATTCGCAGCGTATTTAGTGAGTTCGGCCGAGCGCTCATCCATGAAAATGATGGGATTGCCCTGGCGCACGAACGGAGCATAAAGCGCATCCATTACTTTTCTTGCGCGATCCGAACGCGTGCCGATCACAACGCGATCGGGCTTCATGAAATCCTCCACAGCAACACCCTCGCGAAGGAATTCCGGGTTCGATACCACGTCGAATTCAACTTTCGCTTTGGCTTTTATCCTTTCGTGAACCTTGTCGGACGTACCAACAGGAACCGTGCTTTTATCCACAATAACAGTGTAGTCCTTAAGCAACGGGCCCAGATCGTCGGCTACTTTCAAAATGTATTTGAGGTCTGCAGAGCCATCTTCACCTTCCGGCGTAGGCAATGCAAGGAAGATGATCTTCGCATCCTGGATGCCTTCTTCAAGATTGGTTGTAAAGAACAAACGCTGTTGCTCGATGTTCCTTTTGAAAAGATTTTCAAGGCCGGGTTCGTAGATTGTTATCTGACCCGATGTGAGCTTCTTTACTTTTTCTTTGTCGATATCGACACATGTTACCGAGTTACCAGTTTCGGCGAAGCAAGTTCCTGTTACCAGGCCAACGTAGCCTGTGCCAACTACAGCAATTTTCATCAGTTAAAATTTTTATCCGACACTAGTAATTTTCGTGCCGGGTCGTAAACATAGTTGATAATTGCTGCATTTCGAAAGAAAATATATAGCAAACTAACATTCGTATGCATTGACGAAACGATTACTTTTGTTGTTCGCAATAAGATAATCTGAAACAATTATGGAGCTGGTAGCAGAAAGTGGTGGCGGTATTAGTTTTCTCGAGAGTGAGAATCAAACAATGATCGCACAGATGATCCGCGACTTCGGTGTTCGTGAGATCAGGCCGAACATGATGGACTGGGATGAGTCGCAGGAGTTTCCGATCGAATTATTTCGCAAGCTGGGAACGTTGGGACTGATGGGCGTATTGGTGCCGGAGCAATATGGCGGATCGGGCTTCGGTTATCACGAATACGTAACAGCAATTGTAGAGCTTTCGAAGATCGATGGGTCAATTGGGTTGTCGATGGCTGCACATAATTCGTTGTGTACAGGACATATCCTTCAGCATGCGAATGAAGAACAGAAGCGAAAATATCTTCCGAAGCTGGCTACTGCTGAATGGATCGGGGCATGGGGACTTACCGAACCTAACACCGGATCTGATGCTGGCAACATGCGAACGGTAGCTGTTCGCGATGGCGATTACTGGATCATAAACGGGGCAAAGAATTTCATTACGCATGGACGATCGGGTGAAGTAGCAGTGGTTATTGCAAGAACAGGTGCTGTTGGCGACTCGCGTGGAATGACTGCGTTTATCGTTGAACGTGGAACAAAAGGGTTTACTGGTGGACGTAAAGAGAACAAGCTGGGCATGCGGGCTTCGGAAACAACGGAGATGATCTTTACTGACTGCCGTGTTCACAAGAGCCAGATGATAGGTGTTGAAGGCGAAGGCTTCGTACAGGCATTGAAAGTACTTGATGGAGGAAGGATCTCGATAGCTGCGTTGAGCCTGGGCATAGCACAGGGTGCCTTCGAGGCAGCGTTGCGTTATTCGAAAGAAAGACACCAGTTCAACCAGCCAATATCGGCGTTCCAGGGAATCTCGTTTAAGCTGGCAGATATGGCTACGAAGATCGAGGCGGCCAGGTGGCTTGTGTATCGTTCGGCCGATCTGAAGAACAGGGGAATGAGCGTGAACAAGGAGTCGGCTATGGCCAAGCTTTATGCTTCGGAAGTGGCGGTGGATGTGGCCAACGAGGCCGTGCAGATCTTCGGCGGATACGGGTACACGAAGGATTTTCCGGTCGAAAAATTCTACCGCGACGCGAAATTGTGCACAATTGGCGAGGGGACGTCAGAAATCCAGAAAATGGTTATTTCGAGGTCGATATTGAAATAAATTATTATATTTGCGACCCTAAAGAAGGAATAGCACATGCTGGTAATCAACATCAAAGAGAACGAGTCGATCGACAAGGCGCTGAAGCGTTTCAAGAAGAAATTCGAAAAAACAGGCGTTTTGAGGGAATTGAGGTCTAGAACGTCATTCGAAAAGCCGTCGGTACGTCGTAGGGGCACTGTTCTGAGAGCGGTATACCGCCAGAAGCTCTACGCACAGGACAACTACTGATTGTCCGTCTAGATCAGATATTCACATTTTATACACAATCCCCGGGTGTCACCGACATCGCGGGGTTTTTTGTTTATCTTCATTCCGACCTGCGGCGTTCGGATAAATGATAGATACCTTCTTAAAATACCTCCAATACGAAAAAAGATACAGCCCCAAAACTGTTATCTCTTACAAGACCGACCTGCGCCAATTCGAAGCATTCATACAGAAAGAATTCGAAAGCAATACTGAAGATGCGAACTATGGAATGATCCGCGGATGGATCGTGTCGCTGTCGGAACAAGACCTCGACGCGACGTCCATCAATCGCAAGATCGCCTGCCTTCGTTCGTACTATAAATTTTTGCGCAGGCAGGAAGTGATCACGAAAGATCCTTTGCTGAAAGTGAAGGTCCTGAAGGTGAAAAAGAAACTTCCCCACTTCGTTAATGAACAGGACATGATCCAAAGCCTGGACAAGCCGGAGATAAACGAAAATGAAAAGCGTACGGAGTTAGAATTGCTTCGTGACCAGCTGATACTTGAAATGCTTTATAGTACCGGTATGCGTCGTGCAGAACTAATTGGCTTAAAAGATCGCGACATCAATTTTCGCGAGAAAACCATCAAAGTTTTAGGTAAAAGAAACAAGGAAAGGGTAATCCCTTTTGCCTCCGGCATCGTTTCATTATTAGAACGTTACCGTGATGTAAGAAACCGCGAAGTGGAAAGAGAAGATCTGGAGCACTTTTTCGTTACGAAAGAGGGCAAGCAACTGTACCCGGTACTTGTTAATCGAATCGTGAAGAAAGGTCTGAAAGGAACAAGCGTCGAAAAGAAGAGCCCGCACGTTTTAAGACACACTTACGCGACTCACTTGCTCAACAAGGGTGCGGAGATCAATGCTGTAAAAGATCTGCTCGGCCACACAAGTCTCGCGGCCACGCAGGTTTATACACACAATACAATGGAAAAATTAAAAGAGGCTTATAAATATCATCCCAAGTCGGGAGATTAGACATATATGTTTCACTTAAACTTTTTGCGTTATGAAAGTACAGGTTCATGCAGTTCATTTCAGTGCCGATCAGAAGCTCATCAACTTTATTCAGAAGAAAATAGATAAGCTCGAACGGTTTTATGATCGCATGGTTAACGGCGAAGTTTACCTCAGACTTAACAACGAGGGCGTAGAAAATAAAACGGTAGAAATAATATTGAAAGTGCCAGGTAACTCGCTGTTCGCAAAAGAAAATGCGAGATCCTTCGAAATGGCAACTGACATGGCCACCGATGCCCTCAGAAATCAGCTAAAAAAGTTTAAAACGAAATTGCGGCAAGGCCGCGTATAAGGTCGGAAATAAAAAGGGCTCCTCGCGGAGCCCTTTTTTATGACCTAATATTTATTCTTATGGCTTGGGAGTTGTTGCAGGCTTGGTAGCCGTAACACCCATCTTCTTCAGCACCAAAGGAGAAATATCAAACTTCTCATCGCTGTACAAAAGAACATCTGCTCCCTGCATCAACTGCGCGCTGATGATGAACGCAAATCCGTTTTCTTTCGCAACTGCTTCGATAGCTTTTCCAACTTTATCGAACACAGGAGCCATCAGCGTGTTCTGCTTGTTCTGCAGTGATGTCTGTGCATCCTGGCTGAACTTCTGAAGGCTTTCGTTCAATGCCTCGAGTTCGCGTTGCTTATCAGCGCGGATGGCGTTGTCGGTCGTAGCCGGCAACTTTTGGAACGCCTCGTATTTTGTTTGCAGGTCCCTCTGCTTTGCTTCCATCTGTGATTGCAGCTGTGCGCTATGAGCCTTCAACTCCGAGTCGATCTGTTTCATCTCAGGCAGCTGGCTGAAAATGTAATCTGAATCGGCATACCCGATCTTCTGTGTTACAGGTTGTGCGGGTGTTGTTTGCGCGAAAGACGCAAAGGCTACTACCGAAAAGATGATTGATAATAAAGTTCTCATTTTATTGAAATTGAATATAAGTTACTTGATTTTATCGTTGGAATCACCAAGCCCCAATTCCTCCAGCACAAAATCGGTGTAATCGTGACGGGGGTCGGTATAGATCATTACAAGTTCACCCGATTTGTCGAACACGATCGCTAGCCTGTTTGACTTCGATACTTTCTCAACTGCGTCCCACACTTTATCCTGTAAGGGTCTTATCAGTTCCTGTTTCTTCAAAAAGAACAACCCGCCGAAACCAAAAACTTTCTTGTTGTATTCTTTTAACTCGTTTTCTTTCTTCTTGATCTCTTCCATCCTCGCCGACTTCATCTCATCCGTCAGCAGCACCTGCTCGGCATTGTACGAACTATAGAGTGCATCGACTTTAGTTTGCATGTCGGCAATCTCTTTTTCCCATGCTGCCGAAAGCTGATCGATCTCGTCTTGTGCCTTTTTGTAGTCCGGCATTTTAGACAAAATGAAATCGGAGTCGATATAGCCGAACTTCTGTGCTTCGGCAATATTCAGGCCGAAAAAGGCCACCAGTACGAATACCTTTAAAACCTTCATTTTAACGGATTTGCTGGCCGATGGTGAAGTGGAATTGCGATCCGCTTGGTCCTGTATCGTTAGGCAACGTGTCGAAGCCGTAAGCCCAGTTCAAACCGATCAATCCAAATGCTGGCATGAAGATCCTCGCTCCAACGCCGGCCGATTTGTACAGATCAAACGGATTAAACTTCACGTAATTGTCCCAGTTGTTTCCAGCCTCTGTAAACACGAAACCGTAGATAGTCGCCGTCTGACCCGTCGTGATCGGGTAACGGAGCTCGAGGCTCAACTTGTCGTAAACAATACCACCTTCAATTGTAGTTGCCTGGGTGCTTGTTCCTCTGAGCGCATAAAGTGGAGGAGTGATCTTGTTGTTTCCATAGCCTCTCAGACCAATGATCTCCTGTCCAAGAACGTATGAGTTGAAACCACCGGCGAGACCATCACCACCGAGGAGGAATCGACCGAAAGGACCAGCGCCAAGTGCCTTGTTATAACTTCCGATGAAGCCCATGTGCGCACGTGCTTCGAGTACGAGGCTACGTCCGTTTGGCTTGCTGCTGCCGATAAGCTTGATGTAATATTTCATATCGAGCATCCACTTATGAAGCTCGACCCACTTGTATCGTGCGGGATCATCAACAGGCAGAGTACCAGGATCTGTCTTCGCCATCATCGACCATGGGGGAGTGATCTTCAAGCTCAGCGAAAGTGTTGAACCTGATGTCGGATACATCGGGTTATCGATGCTGTTCCTGGAAAGAGTTGTTTCCAATGCAAGGTCGAGCGTTCTTCCAACAGGAGGCATTGAACCAACACGGAAGTAGTTCTTGTAATTGTAAACCACGAAGCCCACAGAGTTCACAAGGCTGAAATAGTTGTCAGGCCATTCGAGACGACGGCCGAGACCGACAGTAATACCGCTTTGTTTCAGCGACGTGTTGTCGTCGAACTGGAAGGTTGCTGTTGGCAGACGTGAGCTTGAATGGTTCAAGCTTACAGTAAATGAGTTTGGCTTGCGGCCACCGAGCCAGGGTTCGGTAAATGAAAGTCCATAGCTCTGGAACGACTTACCGGTTGACTGTGCGCTGACAGACAATCGTTGGCCATCACCAACAGGTAGAGGTTTCCACTTGTCGAAGTGAGGGATGTTCCTTGCGGAGAAGTTGTTGAACGTCACGCCGAGTGTTCCCACGAAGCCGTAGTATCCGCCCCAGCCACCGGAAAGCTGTATCTGGTCGTTTGATTGTTCTTCGAGTTTCCATTCGATGTCAACAGTTCCGTCGGCAGGATTTGGTTTGATCTCCTGGTCGATCTTCTGAGGGTTGAAGTATCCCATTTGCGACAACTGTTGTTGTGTGCGGATAAGATCCGAGCGACGGAACTTCTGTCCGGGGACTGTGCTGAGTTCGCGGCGGATAACGTGATCGCTTGTACGGTTGTTTCCTACGATGATCACGTCGTTGATCCTGGCCTGGTCTCCTTCGAAGATGCGCATCTCGACGTCGATTGAGTCGTTTTGTACATCAACTTCCACGTCCTCCACATGGAAGAACAGGTAACCGTCGTCCATGTAGAGACCGCTGATGTCGGCGCCTTTAGGATTGAAGGTCGTTTTCTTTTTGAGCAGCTCTTTGTTGTAGACATCGCCTTTCTTGATGTCGAGGATCTTATTGAGGGTTGATGCGCTGTGGAGGTAGTTACCGGTCCAGATGATATTGCGGAAGTAGTATTTGTGTCCTTCAGAAATTTTGAAGACCACATCGATGGAGCGGTCGTCGTAGTTAACTATGGTATCGGAAAGTATCTCGGCGTCGCGATAACCTTGTGAGTTGTAGTATTCGATCAGCTTAACTTTATCTTCTTCGAAGTCGGACATGATGTATTTCGAAGTGTTGAATACGTTGGGTTTGAGGTGCTGACCGAGAAACTCTTTCACGCCGCGCCAACCTACGTTGTTAACATTCCTGCCGTAGTCGCCCAGCCTGAACAACTCGCCAATGATGGCACGATGAAGAGTGATGCGTGGGTATTCGTGGGTCTTTTTCAGTTTACGCTTCAGCACGTTTCCACTGATGTTGTCGTTGCCTTCGAACTGGATCTCATGTATCCGTACTTTTTGTTTCAGGTCGACGTCGATGTGGAGGCGGATGTTTCCGCGATTGAGTGTGTCGGAGACCTGGCGGATCTTGACTACTGTATTGAGGAATCCTTTTTTAACGAAGTGTTTCCTGACGGTTAGTTCGGCGTTCCGGATCATCGCATCGGTTACAACGCGACCCTTGATAAGGTTGAGGTCTTCTTTGAGGTTGCTTTGTCGGCCTTTTGTAATGCCGGTGAAATAGAAATCGGCGAGGCGTGGACGTTCGGCGAGCCGGATAATGAGGAATACGTTTTGACCTTCGATGCGTTCTACTTCGATAGATACGTCGCCGACGAGGCCGTGTTTCCAGAGCTTACGAACGGCGTTTGAGATCTGGTCGCCCGGTATCTTTACTTTATCGCCGACCTTCAGGCCGGTAAGGGCGACGATAGCATTCTTGTCGAGAACTTTCAGGCCGGCGACGTCGATACCGCCAATGAAATACTCTGTAGGATTTGCGTAGTTGAGTGATTCTCCCTGTGCGGGAGTTGTGGGGCTCTGTTGCTGGTCCCTGCCTCTCCGGAACTGGCCATTCGCGGGAATGGAATAGATCAGGATGCAAATTGCCAGCAGGGGTAGTAGTCTCTTCATCTTACCTCTTCAATCTTACGCTTAAGCAGTACGTTCGAGCACCTTTCCAAATCGTCTCTCTCGTTTCTGGTAGGCACATATTGCTTCGTACAAGTGTTCTTTTCTGAAATCGGGCCAAAGGGTGTTTGTGATAAAGATCTCGGTGTACGCGATCTGCCACAATAAAAAATTACTTACTCTCATTTCGCCGCTCGTGCGGATCAACAACTCCGGGTCGGGAACACCTGCAGTTTCGAGGTATCCAGCCACCAGGCTTTCGTTGATGTTCGCCGGATCTACCAAACCTTCCTTCACATCGGCGGCTATCTTCTTCATGGCTTTCACCAACTCCCAGCGCCCGCTGTAACTAAGGGCGATGATCATCGTTAGGCCTGTATTGTTCTTTGTTGCTTCAATCGTCTCTTTCAGATTCTGCTGAACGTTTTTCGGGAGATTCGTGATCTCACCAATCGTGCGCAGCTTCACCTTATTCTCATGAAGCGTTCCTATTTCTTTCTTCAGGGTGCCGACCAGGAGTTCCATCAATGCGTCAACCTCCTCTTTTGGTCTGCCCCAGTTCTCGGTACTGAAAGCATACAGCGTTAAAAACTTAACACCGAGTTCAGCACATCCTTCTGTAACGGCCCTAACGGCTTCGACTGCATTCTTATGACCAAAGATCCGGGCAGCTCCCTTGCTTTTGGCCCACCTTCCATTGCCGTCCATGATAACGGCGATGTGTTCGGGTAAATTACTGAAGTCGATATTTTCCTTTAAAGAAGCCACAAGGCAGCAAAAATAGCCTATTTCAAGAACTTATCACAAGCTGCCCGCAAGCCTAAATAGGAGTTTTAATAAGGGTTTTTAGGACAGGGGATATCGTAAAAAGTGCGCGTCAGCGTGACCCCCATAAAAAAGTAGGTGTCGTTGTCGAACCTGTTGCCGTACTGGTAGTTTTTCATCGACGGATCGTTGTCGGAGATATTGTCGAGGTAGTCGAAGAACGTACGGCGCACACCATACTCCAGTGCCACATACCACTTGGGGTTAACCACGTATTTCACACCTCCACCCAGGGGGATGCCGATCTGGACGTTGCTGTATTCGGCATTTTTTTGGGGGACGCCGGAGATACCGAACATTACCAGCCCGCCCATGAGGTATGGCGTGAACCTGAGTTTGCGTTTCGAGTCGCGCCAGTCGAGAAAATGATACTCGAAAATGGTGGATGCCTCGATTACGGTGATGTTAAATGAATAGCCTCGCTGGTCTGCGAATGCGTCGATGGGATGCCGGTTGTCGTTGGCTTTCAGTTTTCCGCCGGTAAGGCCAGCTCTGAAGCTTACGATGCTGCTTATGTTGTGGCGATAGAAGAGCGTGAGAGCGGGTGAGGTAAATGCAGGATTGTATAAGCGAACGAGGTCGCCAGTGTAGTTCAATGTTCCGATGCCGCCGCCGACTTCAGCTTTTTGGGTGAGCGTTTGTGCGAATGTTGCTATTGAAAGGAACATTAGCGTCGACAGGAGTGTCGGCCGAAGAATATTCCTATGCCTGAACATTATCTGAATTTAGCCTTGTGGAATGTAGCGCCGATAATGTAGGTAAGACGGAAACTGGTGACCATGTAAATGTCGCGATCGGCCTTGCTGCCACGCATGTTATCGGGATGCTCTTGTCCGTAACCGGGCTCCACTGTGTAAGTCTGTCCATCCCTTCCAACGTATGAGTTTGTACTTGTAGCAAGTTTAAGTTCGTTAGTCCTGTACGACATCGCTTTTGCGAGATCGCTGTTCAGTGCTCCAAGATCAACGTAGTTGCGACTTACGTCATCGAGATAATCGGTGAACGTATATCGGAACCCGATATCTGCCCAAAGGTCCAGTACTTCCGTAAGCCTGAGCCTTGCGCCAATACCAAACGGGATGGCAGCCTGGAACAGGCTGTAAGGCTTATTGCCTGAGTTTGCATCAGTCTCTTGCAGCGTTGCATACTGTCCTTCAGTTCCGAGCTCACGCAGCTTTACCCAATTGCCGGCTTCAGGAAGGGGAGCCCCGTTGACGCCAGTAGCTGGTGCCAGGGCTTTAGGCTGATGGTGGAACATACCAATACCAACGAACGCATAGGGCGTCCATTTTACGCGGGCGATATAATTTCCATCATTTTTGAAAAGGTCGAGGACTGCGACCACGGAAAGCTCCTGTATGTTATTCTTGAAAGAGAGATTTCGCTTGTACCGGTAAACACCGTTGTTCAGGTCGTTTTTGTCGGCGGATTCAGCATCGGAACCGCGCAGGGTTCCGCCCATGAATGTAGCAAGTACGGTATAACGGGGGCCGAAGCGGTGCATGAAATTGAGACCAAAGCCGGGCTTGGTAAATGAGATGTCGGTGCTTACGCGGTTAGGACGGGGAGCGAGGTCGCCGTAGTAATTCAGGGCGTTCACGGAAACTCCGATTGCAGAGTAAGCTTTACCTTTTCCGAAGGTATTTGCTGCTCCGCGGTAACTACCGATGCGCTTGTTGTTTTTCTTGATCTGACCCCTGTTGATCTGGGCGTGTGCCTCGAAGAAGAAAAACGCTACGATCAGCGCCAACCACAACTTTCTCATAGTAGGTGTTGCAAAACCCCAAAGATAAGGGAAATATTGATAGGTCTAGTTACGTACGTCGAGGCCCCAATTGAGCTTCTGACGCAGGGTTTTGAAGTAATGATAGCCTGGTAGAAGTACCAGTTTGATCTTAAACTTCTCCTTCCGAACCTTCAATTGGGTCTTCTCATCCACTGTTTCGTAGCGTGAATCCAGGGAGATCAGAAACTTCTTGCTGCGCCCTTCGATCGAAAACATGATCTCCGAATTATCGGATATGACAATGGGGCGGGCTGTAAGATTATGAGGACTTACGGGAGTGATCACAAAACTATCGGACTTTGGATAAACCAAAGGGCCGCCACAACTGAGTGAGTAGCCGGTAGAACCGGTGGGTGTTGCCACGATGATGCCGTCGGCCCAGTATGAGTTCAGCAACTCGCCGTCGACATGCACATGAACGGTGATCATCGACGATGAATCCTTTTTCATGATCGTGAGATCGTTCAACGCAAAGGGCATGTGGTCGAAAAGATCTTCGTTGGAAGAAAGCCGGAGCAAACTACGTTCGTCGATCTCGAAGTTTCCTTCGAGCAGATCGTCGATTGCCTGGTTTACGTCGTTACGATGAGTTGTTGCGAGAAAACCCATGCGGCCGGTGTTGATACCTAATATTGGAACACCAGACTTGCCGACATAGGTTACTGATTCGAGAAGGGTTCCGTCGCCGCCGACAGATAAAAAGAAGTCGACGTTGGTGAGTGTGTCTTTATGACTGAAAGCTTTGAGGCCGAATTTTTTTGCGTCGCGTTTGGGGAGGTGATCGAGCAGCTTATCTGAAACGAGAACCTTGACGCCTTTTTCGCGAAGAAGCTCGATGAGCTTTTCCATAAAGCCGCTTGAAGCGCTGCGTGTGTCTCTGCCGTGAATGGCAATCCTCATGATCAGATGTTAAGATATCGCATCAGCATATCCAATCTCTCTTTATCGCTACCGGTGTCTGTCCTGTTTTCCTGGTATCGCGCGATGACGCGATATCCGAAACGTTCGAGTGTGGCGACGATCCTTGTGAGGTCTTCCTGGTTGATCTTCAACGTGAGCTTTATCTTTCCTTTGTCGAGTGGGTCTTCGACCATCATGAAGCTGATGATCTTTGCATTGTTCTCTTCAACATACCGTGCGATCTCTGCAAGGGAATAATCGATGAGATTCATCGAGAGCACGATGATACCGCCGGGCATTTGTATTGCTGCCGATTGTGCGAAGGATGTCATTACATCCTGGATGGTGATGACGCCCACGTAGTGTTCTTCCTCGTTCAGCACGGCAACTATCTGCAGCTTGTGATCGCTGGCCACGCGAAGGATATCGTACACGTGCGTTTCGTTGTGTACGGCACATTCTTTACCGACAAGCTCGAAGCTGCTGAGAGGTTTCTCGATATCGTTTGCCTCAAGGATAATTTCTTCGGAGATGAAACCCATGAGCTTGCCTTCGTCGATAACCGGCAGGTGATTGCAGCGGAATTCCTCCATCCATACGATTGCCTTGTGTGCATCGTCGCTCACTTTGAGCGGTGGTATCATGTGGTTAATAAGTTCCTCTGCGATCATTTGAGATCATTTACCAGCTAAAAAATCTTCTACCAGCTCGTTGAAACGTTCGGGGTGTTCCATCATAGGAGCGTGACAACAAAGATCAATGAATTTCAATTCAGAATTGGGAATGAGCCGATTAAATTCATGGGCGACCATGGTAGGAGTGATGGTGTCATTTAATCCCCACACCAGTAGTGTCGGCACTTTGATGTTATGGAGATCTTCGGAGAGATTGTTTCGTTGTGCTGACTTGGCGATGGCTACGATGCGCATACACTTGGGAATACTCTTGGTTGTTTCGAAGACTTCATCGACCAATTCCTTCGAAGCAACCTTGGGATCGTAGAAAGTATACTCGACTTTCTCTTTCACGTAATCATAGCTTCCACGGCGCGGATATGATCCGCCCATAGCGTTTTCAAACAGACCTGAGCTTCCGGTGAGCACGAGCTTCGACACTTTATCTGGATTATTCAGTGCATATAACAGGCCAATGTGTCCGCCGAGAGAATTACCCATGATGATCGACTTCTCGATCTTCATCATTTTCACGAATTCTTCGACGAAACTGCGCAGGCCTTCTAGACCCGCTTCCTTGATGGGCATTTCGTAGATGGGAAGCATGGGAATGACAACGCGAAATTGCTTGGAGAAACGTGTAACGACAGCCTCCCAGTTGCTCAACGCTCCGAAGAGACCATGAAGCAACATAAGGACTTCGCCGCTGCCTTCATCCACGAATCTAAAGCCATCTCGTTCCTTCACATTTAGGACCATATTCCTGGTTTATTGGTTTGGGTAATTAACAAAAAAAAGCCGAGAAAACGGGAAGCTCAATATGATGGGAATATTTCCTGCAAAAATGGCACAAATTGGGCAACCCAGCGCGCCAATCCAGGCGCCAAATGAGCTGTAAACGGGTAAATAACGGACCCCTCGGTCCAGTCGTTACTTAACGAATGTTTGAACGAATCGGCGATCCACAAAGCTACGCTGATCATGAACAAGGTCTTGAATGCTCCCAGCAGGCTCCCGCAGATCTCGTCGACACGGCCAAGGAAAGTTTTATCGATCGACTTTCGCATGGCTTTGCCCAGCCAGGTGACAAGTATCACAACACCGACAAAGATCAGGAAGAATGTTACATATGGAAGTGTCTCCTTATCGGCGTGAAATTCCTCCTGCAAAAATTCCATCCCTTCGCCGGTGAATTTAAACGCAATGAATAGACCGAGAACGAGCGCCAGCATGGTGATGAGCCCCATGAGGAACCCGTCTTTGTACCCCTGCCAGGCACCGATCAACGTAATGATAAGAATAGCTATATCGACCTTACTCAAGATGCGAGCAGTTTCTTCACGATATCGGAAACCATTTTGCCATCCGCTTTACCGGCGAGTTGTTTGGTTGCAGTGCCCATTACCTTACCCATGTCCTGCGGACCTTTGGCACCTACGGTTGCGATTATCTTTTTGAGTTCTTCAGTGATCTCCGCTTCGGTGAGTTGCTTTGGAAGGTATCGGTTAATGATCTCGAGCTGAAACAATTCGCGCTTCGCGAGGTCGTCGCGACCTTCTTTCTGGAAGATGTCGGCGGCCTCCTTGCGTTGCTTGGCGGCTTTGGTGAGAAGCTTCATCTCAACGTCCTGGCTGATGTCGCCCGAGGCGCCTTTATCGGTTTCGGCGAGGAGTATTTGCGACTTAATGCCACGAAGGGCTTCGAGTTCTTCTTTGTTCTTGGCAAGCATTGCCTGCTTAATGTCGCTATCGATCTGTTGTTTGAGGCTCATGATAATTAATAATTTTGTGCCTGAATGACCAGGTTAAGCGTAAATATCAACAAGATTGCCACACTTCGCAACGCACGCGGCGGCAACAATCCCGATGTAATAAAAACGGCACTCGACTGTGAACGGTTCGGCGCCGAAGGCATAACTGTTCACCCGCGTCCCGACGAACGTCACATACGCTACAGCGACGTGATGCAACTGAAAGATGTCGTGACCACTGAATTCAACATCGAAGGTTATCCCGACCCTCGCTACATGGAGATCATCGCGAAGGCGAAGCCTGCTCAGGCAACACTCGTTCCCGATGGTCCGCATGTTATCACGTCAAACGCCGGGTGGGACACGGTAGTACATCAATCGTTTCTTGTTGATATCACCAAAGAGTTGAAAAGGCTTGGTGCACGGGTAAGCATCTTCGTAAACCCCGACATAAAAATGGTGGAGGGAGCGGCAAAGGCCGGAGCAGATAGAGTAGAGTTATACACAGAGCCGTATGCGACCGGTTATCATAAGAACAGGGAAGCAGCTGTGAAGCCTTATGTTGAATCGGCTAAGGTTGCTGAAAAGCTTGGCCTCGGATTGAATGCAGGTCACGATCTTGACCTGGATAACCTGGCATTTCTTGCGAAGTCGATACCGTCGTTGGATGAAGTATCGATAGGACATGCATTGATCGCAGACGCGTTGTATCTCGGGTTAGAGAATACGATACGATTATATCTTCGGGCGCTATCGGAATAATTCAATGCCGCGCGTGGTCATCGGCCCATGTTTGCCGTTCTTCTTAAACACACGGAACATGTAATATTTTGGCTGGTACCAGTAGTCATCGAAAAACGGCTGGTGATCGATGCTCTTGTATTTTGCATCTATTCGAACCCAGTCGTCTTTTTCGGTAGCCGCGTTCCTGTGTGTCATGTTAATGACAAGCCCCACCTTGCCTTTTTTTGTATACGTGTAATATTGCGGAGAGCCGTTGCCGTCTTGAATATCGTCGACGTCACTGATTATAAACTGAGGTTCCAATGAAGGCTTGAGCTGAAACCAATCCTTGCCAATACGCACTACGAAGTATTCGTTACTCCATCTCTTTACATCGTCGTATTGTGCGGGTCCTTCGTTGAACTTCAACGTAGCAGTATCGAACTGAATAATTGCCACCTTACCATTTTTGCTTCCATAAAAAAACGGTTTGATGGTAACGCCCTTCCATATACTGTCGTAGGTTGGTTGTACTATTTCGCTTTTCTTATCCTTACCGTCGAACGACATCACTCCATGTTTTTTATCGGGAGAGCGAGTAAGAGTGAACGACCAACGATCATACGCGGTATACGGCTTTACAACCTCAAGCCGGTCAGGATTGTAGACGTAACCCTCCGGTTCTTCGTCCTGTAATTTTCCGTTGACGATATATTTTTTTACTGCCAGCTTTTTACCCTGAAAAAGAACCACGGTGCCTATGTCATAGTTGATCCTGCCGTAATCATACGTTGGCTCGATCAACCACTTACCTTTTTGGTCGATCACACCATACATTTTTCCCTTCTGTGCAACTGCAAGTCCGCGATAGAACTGGTATACATAACTGAAGGCAGGCTTGATGATGACCCTTCCTGTTGAATCGGCATATCCCCATAAGTTCTTCTTGTTGATGTAATAAGGATAAAGTCGTTGTGCAAACACGTATTGGCTGAAGCTTAAAAGAAAAGCCAAAAGAAGGCATGCGCTACGGCGATTCCCGTAAACAAGCGCCCAGCCTTGCCTTGAGCCGGGCTTAAGCCGACTTTTGTACCATGCAGACGCACCCGATTCGGTCACGTATTTCCTCATCTCAGTCACACAAAAGACCATTTCGTCCCTTTCTTTTTTCAGGGTTCCAACCAGTACATTACGTTTGAGTGTCAAATGGACGAAGTTATGTTCACACGGCGCAAAATAGTACTTGTAATCGGAGTAGCGATAGCCATCCTGGTATGGTTGTCGACAGATCTTTTTGCTAAGGTGCATTTACAAGGTCTGCAACCTCGGGAACAAAAATCAAATTATTCATCTGTGTCACCACGTGTCCATAGTGGCTTAACACATAGCTTGAAACTGGCTTCAAAGTATATCTCTTTGGATTAGGCAAGGCCGCCGCTATCATAGCTGCCTCGGTCTGCGTTAGCTTACTCGCCGGTTTCTTAAAATACTTCCTCGCTGCAGCCTCAACACCAAATGTTCCCTTGCCCGTTTCGGCAACATTGAGATACACCTCAAGTATCCTTTTCTTTCCCCACGCAAGTTCGATCATAAACGTGAAGTACACTTCAAGTCCTTTTCGAAGCCAACTTCGTCCCTGCCACAAAAAAACATTCTTGGCGACCTGCTGACTGATCGTTGATGCACCACGAACGCGTTTCGACTTTTTGTTTTTCTGTGCTGCTTCCTGTATGCTCTTCCAATCGAACCCATTATGAAATGGGAACAATTGATCCTCCGAAGATATTACGGCGAGCTTCATCGGGACGGAGATCTCATCCCAGCCGACATAATCGCGCGTGAGGCCGTCGCCATTCATCCAACGACTTAACTGTGTTGTTGTAATCGGCGGATTGACCCAACGGAGGAGGAGGATGTAGAAGAGGTGAAGGATAAATAAAATACTGAGGGTCTTCCAAACCCATCCCCATATACGAAGAAACAGTACTTTCAATATCGCCAGCTTTTAACATCGGCCCCGGCAGGAGCAGTCTCCGAAATCCTCTTCAGTATCTTCGGCAAATACATGGTATTGTAACGAAGCCTGGAAATGTGATTTGGATTTTCGTGATCACCATTCCAGCAATGCTCTGCACGATCGCCATAATCGACCTCTCCTGCGTAGAATGGATTCTTCGTTTTCTTCAGGAAGTCTTCCATGAGATAAACAGCATTGTTTAGATAGTAGTTATCCATGTCGCCACAGTTGATGTGGATCTTGCCCTGGAGCTTCGGACCAAGCTTTGCCCAGTCGCGCTGTAAAATATAACGGAGGTCGTAATTTTCTTTCCAGTACCCGGCAACCTTCGGGTTAATGTCACCAGTAAGTTTATCGAAGATCCGCGCAGGATATCCATCGGGCCCTTGCGGCGAAAACACTGCTTCCCAAATATCCCACTGTCCGCCCGAGCGTGACTTCGTTCCTAATGCAAGCTCGAAATGATTACTGTGCTCGACTGTACTTGTAAGTTGACCGAGATAGTTTCTTAAGCTTGGTATTGCAAGCTTCTTGAAATCTGTTTCGTAGTAGTATGCATTCTTTTGCTTGTAGATATCTACAGTGCAATAGGCACGGAAGTCTATCGGGTCGGGACATGCAGCGAAGCATCCATTGAAGTCGTCGGGATAGAACATCTGCACAGCCAACGCTTCCCATCCACCAGTCGATCCGCCATAAGTAAATCTTGCCCAGCCCTGGCCTATGCCGCGAAACTGTCGTTCGATTTCGGGAACAAGTTCTTTCATGATCGCGTCACCGTACGGACCAATGTTGGCCGAGTTTACGGCGTATGAGTCGTCGTAGTAAGGGTTGGCATGTTGTACTTCGATGATCAGGAACCGGGGAAAGTCTTTGCTGATCCATTGTTTGTAGAAGTTGTAAGCTTCCTGTGCTTCGATCTTTTTATAGCCATATATCCTGAAGCGCTCTGAATAGTCGGTGGTGTCCATGTTTGCAGGCGGGGGCTCGGTACTAAATCCACCGAAGTCGGAAGGGAAGTGTCCGTGATAGACCATGAGTGGATACCTGGCGTCTTTGTGCTCGTCGAAGCCTTCGGGAACGAGTACGTGAGCGCCGAGGAACATTGGTTTACCATAGAACTCTGTGAGTAGCTTGCTCTGGATCTTGATGTGACGGACATACTTCGTGTCCTTTGGTTCTTCGATAGGGGGAATGACCTGGTCCATCACCAGTTTTGTGACCGAAGCTTTTGATTTATCGAGAGTAACTTTGATTGGCTTGCTGTAGAAGTTGCCGGGTTTGGTGTTCCAATGTTGACCCTCGCCTTTATCGGGTGGGAGTTTTACGGTGTGGCCTGTTTTGAGCTTGAATGTTTCGTAACGGTTGATGAGGGCCTGCACGTAGTATTCACCAGCGGGAATTTCACTTATAGAGGCGAAGGGAAAACCGTACGCTTTCTCGTCGATGGCGATCTCCTGGCCCGGCTTCATCCCGTCGACGTCGACACCAAATACGAGCTGGGCATTCAGTCCTTCGCCGATCTGAAATCGCGGCTCGGATCGGTTATTGTTGGCTAGCATCAGGAGCAGTCGGCCGTCCTGTGCCTGGTCGCTCATTTCCTTTGTAAACAAAATGGAGAATCGAAAAGAGGGCGGCGTTGCTGTGTTAAATCCGGACAATAATAAAATAGCTGCGAACGCAATCTGACCGATGAACTTCATAGGAAAAAAGGTTTTTGGTACAGGAAGGTAACTAAGTTTGTACGTATATTGCGTATCCAAAGGGCCGATTCCAAGCAGCATGGAGATATTCCTGATCGAAGATGACGAGATTTACGCGGAATTTATCCGTAAGGCTCTATTGAGCCAAAACTCGGCCTGGAAGATCAGGCACTTCGGCAGCGCGGAGGACGCGGAGAAGGCGATCAACGGAAAGCTCCCCGAGGTACTCATCATCGACTATAAACTCCCCGGGATCACTGGCATCGAACTTTACGATCGCATTAAGTCGAAGGTCAAAGAAAATAACAAAGTGATAATGCTCAGCGCACTCGACGATGGGCAAATGGTTCTTGGATTTATACAGAAAGGCGTGAGAGACTATGTTATCAAAGACGAGAACGTAGTGGATTCACTCAAGGCTATCCTTGACGGCAAGGAAGACGACCTGTATCTATTTAACTAATACAAGCGGTAGTGTCACTGTAAACGTCGTGCCCACGTCGACGGTGGTCTTACAATTCACGTCTCCTCCCATACAGTTCGCAAGCATCTTCACGATACTTAATCCCAATCCCTGTGAGCTCTCTCCGCCTGTTGGTCGCGGAGTAAGCTTCTTGAACTTCTGATACAGGTTAGCGAGATCTTCATCGTTCAGCCCCGGTCCCTGGTCTGCAACGGCAATCTCGACGTGAGAATTATTAGCGGCTACGGTGACTATTACTTCCTTTCCGGGCTGCGAGAATTTCAACGCGTTGGAAAGAAGGTTCTCCATTACACGACTGATGTAGTTTTTGTCGCTGGTCATTTCCAACTGGTCGGGAGACGTGTAATGTATCTTGATCTTCTTCTTATCGGCAAGAACGTTGTATTGTTTAATGATCGGCGAGATCACCTTGGGGAGATCGATCTTTTCGGGATAGGGATCGAGACCTTTCTCTTCGATCTTCCTTACGTCGACAATGTTCCGAACCATATTCAATCCATCGCCCACGATCGAATACATCTTGTTGAGATATTCTTTTTGATCGTCGGAGAACGTGCCCGTCATTTCGAGAAGCTGTGTGAGTGCATAGATCCTGTTGAATGGCCCCTTGAGGTCGTGCGACACGAGCATAATGAGTTGCTGCTTCTCGCGATTGAGCGCATCCTGTTTCTGGTTCTGAATATTGAGCTCACGAATTTGTTTCTCGATCTCGTTGCTCTGCACACGAAGCAAAAGCTTTTGCCTCCGCATCTGTATGTAGAAGTAAACAGCAACGACTACGGCTATGACTAAAAGCGCGCCGAGGATAGGGGTCATAAAGCTAATATACTATAGATGTTTCAAATCAGCTTCCTGATCAAGCATCCACCCGGTAATACTCAACCGTTCTTTTTTAGAGGGCAATACTTCGTGTTCGATCATATCACTTCGAAAGCATACAAGTCTTCCCGCTACCGGCAAAACATCCTCTATACCCCTTTTTAGGTACATCCTCAACTGACCTCCGAGGTCGTCAGTCCAGTCTTTGTTGAGGTAGCAGATAGCCGAAAGCTTGCGATGATCGCCGGGCTTAAACTGATCGAGGTGTCTTTTATAATATGCTCCTGCCGGGTACACGGTCATGTGCAGTTCAATGTCTTTAAGGCTCAAAAACAAAGTCCGGTTAATGAATTTCATCACCTCGGTGATGCGATCGATGTAAACTTTTACTTCGGGTGCTGCAATACTTTTGTCTATCCACCGGATATAATCACCCCTGATCGCTTCGTTGATCCTGAAATCGGACTGGTTGCCGATGCCAGCCTTTTTCATGTGTAACAATCCTTCCCTGAATTCGTCAAGTTGTAATAACTGTTCCGTTTCTTTGTCGCTCAGAAAATTATCAACAATAGTGTAGCCTTGCCCGGCGAGGTCATCCGCGATACGATCGAAATCCATGAAAGCAAAGATATTTATTGTAGGGTTAATAGTCTTGATGACGGGATGTCTTCCCAAGAACGATATCCAGTTAAGGGACGTAAAGAACTTTTCGTTGGCGATGGGTGGTGGGTCGCAGGCGATCTCCGGCGATGCGGTGTTCTACAACCCCAATACTTCACGCATGAAGCTCAGGCAGGTGAAGATCGACGTGTACCTGGATGGAGAGAAGTCTGCATTTGTTGACCAGGATACGAAGGTTGTCGCGAAGCCGAAGTCGGATTTCACGATACCGGTAACACTTCAGTTATCAGAAGGGATACGAATACAGGATCTGCTGTTGGGTGCGCTTAAGGGAAAGAGATACCAGGTGCGATACCTGGGCCACCTCAAGGTAAGTGTGAACGGTGTGCCGATGAGGATCCCCATCGATCACACCGAAGAACTTAAACTGTCGCTATAGAGTGACCCTGTAGAGCCAGCGCTATTTAGGGAACAAGCTCTTATCCAAACCGGGAATAAGAGTCATCGCATTTTTGTAATAGATCTTTTTCAGTACCTCGTCCGGTAACCCGATACCATACATTCTCCAGAACGCATGGTAGCGTTTGTGATATGGAAAGTATTCGTCTTCAGTTTCCAAAACCCTGAAGTATGTCTCATACTCATCGGGTACCCAACTGTCTTTGCCAAACAACACACGATCCTGGTACTTTGTTAGGAATGCTTTCGCAGCACGCGGCTGACGTCCCAACTCTGCGATCACTGCTCCGATCTCGGTGTACATGTTTGGATACATATCGAGAAGTCCACCAAGTTTCTTGAGGTCGTTGCCATACCATCCGAGGTGGGCATTGATGAACCTGGTCTTCGGATGTTTCTTGAAGATGTTATGCTGTTCTGCGATAACTGTTTCAAACTTTACCGGGTCGGTATCGTGACGACGACCGGGATGTAATTTGAGTTCCAGCCAGCGTTCGTTGTTCTTGTCGATCGGATCCCAGAACTGCTTTACGTCGGCAGCGTGGATCAACACAGGAATACCAAGCTCGCCACACTTCGCCCAAACGGGATCGATGCGTGGGTCGTCGATGTGGATCCGTTCGCCTTTGCTGTCTTTGTCGAACAGTCCGAGGCTTTTGTAGATCTTCAAGCCTTTCGCGCCACGACGAACGTCGTCTTCGAGTTGTTTGGTGATGCGAGCTGCCCAATCGGGATTGTCGATGTCGGTAAAGTTGACGTTCGTAAAAAGTATGAAACGATTCGGGTAGTGTGCTTTTATGTTCTCGAACGATTTCTCCAGGTGGTCGCCGCTGCTGCGGAAGCCACGGCCGCTGAGATTTACCATGACGGCCATGTTCAGCTTGTCCATTTCTTTCACCCTTTCGGAGAGATCGCCGGTGTTCATGTTGCCGTAGTGATTATGGATGTCGATGAACGGAAACTTCGAGCGGGTGAGGTGGTGTTCCTCGACGACGAGCGATGATGGCGGATCGTATTCTTCGAAGTCCATCTTCATATCGAGTGGTTTCTCGGGCTGTGCAAGAACAAGGGTGGTTGTCATGGCACAGAAGGCGGCAGTATAGATTTTCCTTAGCATGAGAATCAAATTAACATTCTTCTTAACTTGTTGCCAAGATATAGTTAATGAAATCAATCATAGCCCTCATATTGACTTTTAACATATTCTTTTCTGTTAGCGGTCAGGACCCTTTGGAGACCGCGAGGAAGAAGATCGCGGCCAACGATTTCAAGGGCGCAAAGGCAGACCTGACGAAGATCCTCGACGCCAATATCAAGAACAAGAATGCCCTGGTGCTGCGCGGAGTCGCGCGTATGGGGTTAGAAGATTTTTACGGCGCCATTGGCGACTTCAATTATGCACTCGAGATCGATTCCACGATGTCGGATGCGCTGAACCACCGCGGAGAAGCCAAGATTGCCCTGCTGGATGATGAGTCGGCGATACTGGATCTCGACAAAGCCATCAAATTCAATCCGAAGTTTACGGATGCATATACGAATCGCGGGCTTGCGAAGTACTACATCGACGACCTCGAAGGTGCGTATTTCGATTTCTCGAAGGCAATCGAGATCGGGCCCGCAGACGCCGACAAGTATTACAACCGCGGTACGGTAAAAGCCGAGCTCGGTGAATTCATCAGCGCTATCGACGATTACTCGAAAGCCCTGGAGATCGACAAAAGTGATTTCGACCTGTACAACATTCGCGGCGTGGCGTATTACAACGTTGGCAGCTTCGACAAGGCCATCGCCGATTACGACGTGGCAATAAAAATGGATGCGAAAGACCCGATAAAATATGAGAACCGTGCGCTTTCGAAAGCGGCGAAGCAGGACTTCAAAGGAGCGATGGAAGACTATTCGAAGGCGATAGAGCTCGACGCGGAAGATCCCGATACATACAACCTTCGCGGTGTGGTGAAACACAACACACAGGACTTCAATGGTGCCATCGATGATTTCACAAAAGCGATCGACATCGACGACACAAACCCGGTTTACTACGACAACCGTGCGTTGAGCAAAGCAGAGAAGGACGACTACCAGGGAGCTATCGAAGACTACTCAGCTTCGATCGATCTCGACCCCGGCGATCCGGAAACATACTTGCAAAGAGGACTGGTGAAGCTGCTGATGAACAACAATTACGATGGATGCCTTGACCTGAAACGGGCGGAAGATATGGGATCGCTCGACGCGAAGGCTGCAATTAAGAAAAGTTGTAAGAGTAAATAACCTTTGAAAGTCCTCGTCATCCTGAATGGCATCGCGCGAAAGCGAAAGTATTTTCTAAAAAAGATATACCCTTCTCTTAAATGCGACCTCGCGATAACAGAATATGCAGGTCATGCTGAAGAGCTAGCCGAAAAATCGGATCATGATGTGATTATCGTTGCAGGCGGAGATGGCACTATGAGCCAGGTGGTGAATGGTGTGATGAAAAAAGATAAGCAACCTGCGCTTAAACTTGTCCCGCTTGGTTCAGGAAATGATCTCTCCCGATCACTTAAAGCGAACACCGATCAAATGGTCGATATTGGCGTTGTGGAGTTGGATGGCAGGTCGAGGTATTTTATTAATGAGTGTTCGATTGGAATGGGACCCGAGGTTGTTAAAAAAATAGCAGGCTCCAAAACTGGCAATGCATCAATAAAATACCTTTCAGCTATTATCTCTACATTCTTTACTCATAAGCCTCAACCAATCGAAATTAAAACGGAGAATTATCACTGGCAGGGAGATGCTCGCGTATTGGCTGTCGCCAACGGAAAAGCATTCGGTCACTCGATCTACATCGCACCCGATGCGAAGATGGACGATGGCAAACTGAATATGTTCTTGTGCAAGGGGATACCGCTCGCGAAATTTCTTATCTACCTTCAAACGATAAAGGCGCCAAAGAAAATAAACGACCCCAGGTGGATCGACTATCGCCTTGTCGAAAGCATTTCGATAAATTCTGAAACCCCTCTTCCTGTCGAAGCCGATGGTGAATTGATCGGATTTACTCCCGTGATCTGCGGGGTTCGCCGAAACCAGATTAAAATATTGGCATGATCCGCGAATAGAAATATCTTACGGCCCAAATTTCACCCCCTATGCTTCGATCTCTTGTCCTTGTGCTCCTCTGCATTTCGACGTCATTTGCTCAAAACACAGTACAGTCTCCCGAACAATTCCTGGGCTATAACCTGGGGGATCGCTTCACGCGACATCACCGGGTTGTAGAATACTTCAAGCATGTGGACGAGGCTTTGCCTAACGTGAAGCTCCAGCAGTATGGAGAAACATACGAGCACCGTCCATTGATCTTTGCTGTGATCGCGTCGCCCGAAAACTTCGCGAACCTGGAGAACATCCGCACCGACAATTTGAAAAGAGCCGGTGTGATGGACGGAGCACAATCGGGCAGCAAGGTTGCAATCGTGTGGCTGAGCTATAACGTACACGGCAACGAAGCTAACTCGACCGAAGCTTCGATGAAGACATTGTACGAGCTGGTCAATCCTTCCAACGCAAAGACAAAAGAGATGTTGAAAAATACAGTTGTGATCATCGATCCATGCATCAATCCCGATGGTCGCGATCGCTACGCCAACTTCTATAACCAATACGGACAGTTTCCTGCAAACCCGAATACCGATTCGAAAGAACACCGCGAACCATGGCCGGGCGGAAGAACGAATCACTACATGTTCGACCTGAACCGCGACTGGGCATGGGAGACACAACAGGAATCACAAGGAAGAATTAAAGTTTACAACGAGTGGCTTCCACACGTACATGTCGACTTTCACGAACAGGGACCCAACAACCCGTATTACTTCGCGCCGGCTGTTGAACCTTATCACGAGGTGATCAGCAACTGGCAGCGTGAGTTTCAAACAATGATCGGTAAGAACAATGCCAAATATTTCGATGAGCAGGGATGGTTGTATTTCACCAAAGAAGTATTCGACCTGTACTATCCAAGCTACGGCGATACCTATCCCACGTACAGTGGTGCTATCGGTATGACATATGAGCAGGGCGGAAGCGGCTTCGCTGGCCTTACGATCACTACTCGCGAAGGGGACCCGTTGACCCTGAAAGATCGACTCACGCACCATTACACAGCAGGTATCTCTACTGTCGAGATCACGTCGTTGAACTCGGCCCGTGTTCTCGATGAGTTTGAAAAGTACTTTAAAGACAACCTGAACGCTCCTGCTGCTCCGTACAAGACGTATGTGATCAAAGGAGACAACAACCCCGACAAGATCAACACCATTACGAAGTGGCTTGACACACACTCGATCAAGTACGGTCACCCCGCTGCCGGCCGGGCCGCTAAAGGCTTCGACTACCAGACACAGCAGGCACAAGCGAACTTCAATCTCACTACCGACGACATCGTTGTGAGCGTTCATCAGCCAAAGTCGCGATTCATCACTACCCTGTTCGAACCCCAGTCGAAACTTCCCGACTCTGCAACGTACGACATCACTGCATGGAACCTTATGTACAACTACGATCTGAAGGCTTATGCAGTAAACGAGAGGATCAATCCCGCGAAGAATTATCAGCCGAAGGCTGCCGACAATTCCAATGTTGCCGCGAAGCCTTACGCGTACATTTTCAAATACCAGAGTTTGAAAGACGTGGCATTCCTCACTTCATTGCTGTCGAAAGACATCAAGGTTCGTGCGGCAGGACTGCAGTTTACTTCGGGGGGACAGACTTTCGAGCCCGGAACGCTGATCGTGACACGAAGGAATAACGAAAGCGTAGCTGACTTCGACAACGTTGTCCAGACTCTCGCAAAGAATGCTGACAGGAAAATTTACACTACGACAACAGGCTTCGTAGAAAAAGGAAAAGATTTTGGATCGAGCTCTGTAGGATTCATCAAGGCTCCGAAGATCGCCGTGTTATTCGGAGAACAGACTTCTTCGCTCAACAGCGGTGAGATCTGGCACCTCTTTGAACAAACACTTCATTATCCTATTGCCCAGATTGGCACGGACTACTTCCGCAGCATCGACCTGAAGAAGTACGATGTGCTCGTTATACCCGAAGGATATTACAGGATGTTCGACGATGGCACCCTCGAAACAATTTCCGGTTGGGTATCGGCCGGCGGAAGACTGATAGTGATCGCAAACGGATTGACTTCGTTTGCCGACAAGAAGTTCTTTGGGCTGAAGCAATACGCAACAGACGACGAGAAGAGCCAGGCAGAGAAGAAGGATAAGGAAGAACGTGAAAAGGATATGCTGAAGAAATACAGTGATGGCGAACGTCAGCAGGTTTCAGAAGCGATCTCGGGTGCTATCTACAAGGTAACGGTAGACAAGTCGCATCCCCTGGCTTATGGACTTCGCGATACATACTTCACGTTGAAGACAAACGAGCTTCGCTACGGCTACCTGGACGGGGGATGGAACGTCGGTGTTATCAAAGGAGCAGCGAAACCTGTTCAAGGCTTTGCCGGATACAAGATCAACAAGAAAATGTCGAACAGCCTCGTGTTCGGTGTTGAAGATAAGGGACAGGGAAGCGTGACCTACCTGGTCGATAATCCTTTGTTCCGGACATTCTGGGAAAATGGTAAGATGCTTTTCTCGAATGCGGTCTTCATGGTTGGCAACTGACATACTCATAAAGGGTGATTTTGGAGTTACAACTGTAAATTCATTAGGAACGTGAAAAGGAAACGGATAACATTACGTTATCCGTAACCTCGACGCGACTCCGATGAGATTGATCTTTACGGTAATCCTCTTGATCCCCTCGCTGGTTTTTGCCCAGCGGTTTACAATCAGCGGTTATGTAAGGGATAAGGCAACGGGCGAAAGCCTGATCGGCGCTGCTGTGTTAAACAAAAAAACAACGCAGGGCACTACTGCAAATGTGCATGGCTTCTATTCAATTACGTTGCCACGCGACAGCGTTAACCTGGTATATTCTTACGTTGGTTATTCACCGATCCAATTACGATTTGTTTTAAAACGCGACACAGCGATAGATGTTAGTCTCGTAAGTGCCAACCAGCTCGATGAAGTGGTGGTGAATGCAACGAAAGTCGATGAAATACAGGAAACCACGCAGATGAGCTCAGTTAACATTCCCATCGAAACTGTGAAAGCTCTGCCGGCACTATTGGGCCAGGTCGATCTGTTGAAGATCATTCAATTGATGCCGGGAGTAAAGTCTAGCGAAGGAAGTACCGGTCTTTATGTACGTGGCGGTGGTCCCGATCAAAACCTGATGTTGCTCGATGGTGTGCCTGTGTACAATGCATCGCACCTGTTTGGATTCTTTTCCGTGTTCAATGCCGATGCGATCAATCGTGTTGAGTTGATCAAGGGAGGATTTCCGGCGCGGTATGGCGGAAGGTTGTCGTCGGTGATCGACATCAACATGAAAGAAGGCAACATGAAGAAGCTTCATGGCGAAGGTTCGATCGACATTATCGCGGGAAAGTTCACACTTGAGGGTCCGATAAAAAAAGACCGCACTTCATTTTTGGTGTCGGGGCGGAGGACGTACATCGACGCGTTGATCACGCCATGGGTTCAGAAAAAAAGAGTGGAAGGGAGGCCGGGCTATTTTTTTTATGATTTCAACACGAAGCTCAATCACATCATTAATCGCAACAACAGGATCTACCTGAGCATGTACACTGGTAGCGACAAGGCATACACGATCTATGAGAAGACCACAAACCAGGGAAACGACGTGCTCGACAAAGCGAACTCTTCATTGCAATGGGGCAACACGATAGCTGCTTTCAGGTGGAATAGTGTGCTTGGTCCGAAGCTGTTTTCAAACCTGACCACCACGTACAGCCGCTACAATTTTCACATAGCGTCAAACCAATCGAGAACGGTATTTTTCCCCGACACCACGCGATTTCAGGAGTTCCACTCCGAATATATTTCTGGTATACGCGACTGGTCGGCGAAGCTTGATTTTGAATACACACCGGCGCCGTCGCATTACATACGTTTCGGAACATCCGCCATAAATCACCGGTTTTCACCGGGAGCATTCACATACAATGCAGAAAACAAACCCGACACAACACTGGGTGCCACAACAATTGATGCGTGGGAAATGTCGGCGTATGCCGAAGATGATATTCGTATAGGCGATAAACTAAAAGTGAACGCGGGAGTGCACGCAAGTGCATTCAGTGTCCAGGGCAGAAATTATCATTCTGTGCAGCCTCGTTTGTCTGCACGTTACCTGGTAAACCCCGAGCTATCAATCAAGGCGTCGTATGCAACGATGATGCAGTTCATTCATTTGCTCACAAACGCCGGGCTGGGCCTTCCAACAGATCTGTGGGTACCGAGTACATCCGCGATAAAACCGCAGCAAGCTTACCAGGTAGCGCTTGGGATCGCCAGGCTTTATAAGACTGATTACGAGATCAGCGTCGAAAGCTATTACAAAAGAATGACCAACCTGATCGAGTATAAAGAAGGAGCCTCTTTCCTCGAGGTGCGGGATACCTGGGATAAAAAGGTTGCCACCGGTGGACGCGGTGAAAGCTACGGGGCTGAAGTATTTGTCCAGAAGAAGACGGGCAAGTTCACCGGCTGGATTGGTTACACACTTTCGTGGACCAATCGGCAGTTCGACGAGATCAATAATGGCAAATGGTATCCGTACAAATACGACCGACGCCACGATGTTAGTGTTGCGTTTACGCACGAGTGGAGTAAACGAATGGATTTTTCGGCAGCGTGGGTTTATGGAACAGGCAATGCCATCACGTTGCCGGTAACGCAATATATGCAGGATGTTGAAGGCAGTTCGACATCCGAGTACATGCGGGCAATATACAACTACGGAGACCGCAATAGCTTTCGCATGCGAAGCTATCATCGCCTCGATGTGGCATTCAGCTTTTGGACCGACAGGAAATGGGGAAGAAGCAAATGGTCGGTGGGCGCTTATAACGTGTACAGCAGAAAGAATCCGTTCTACATCGACCTGATTACCCAGGGTAATAGCCGGAAGTTCGCACAGTATTCATTGTTTCCAATAATCCCGTCCGTCAGCTGGAGCTTCAAGTTCTGAGTATGAAGAGATTGTTGCTATTCATTCCGATTGTTGCACTCCTGGGTTGTCAGAAGGTTATCGATATAGACGTGCCCATTCAACCCACGAAGATCACGGCTAACACATTGATCGATAACGACGTTGTGTGGACGGTCGATGTTTCAAAAAGCAAGTACATACTGGAAGCTGCGTGGCAGTTCGACTCGGTAACTAATGCAGTCGTAAAGATCACCGACGAAACTCTTCATACGACGCTGGATCTTCCTCACCTGAAGAACCATCGCTATGCAAGCAATCAAAAACCAATTCCTGGCCACACGTATACGCTGAACGTTGCTGTAGACGGTTTCGAAACTGTAACGTCAACTACACGGATCCCTGATGCCATCGCGATCAAGGAAGCTCGGTGGGATTCGACCGACATAATGATCACTCCCCTGAACTTCAGGACATCTGTTGCACTTTACGTGACGTTCGATGATCCTCCTGGTGTTCGGAACAACTACGAGATCGCGCTTTTTGGCAGGTATACGCCAATGCAATTTCCCGGTCAGCCAGTGAACACAGATACAACTGTAAGTTACATCCAGATCTTCCACGACGACCCGGAGATATACAGTCCCGAGGGGAGCGCCGACGGAATGCTCATGCACAGATTTTCCGACGTGGCGTTCGATGGCGAGGAAAAGACCATCAAGTTCATGGTGCCAACGGATAACTATAGCGTCCACAAAATGATTCTCCGACTGGCAAACCAAAGTGGAGATTACTCCAAATATGCCGACACACGATGGCTCCAGTTTCGTGCCCAAGGCGATCCATTCGCGCAGCCAGCTGCCGTCTATACCAACATTAATGGTGGCTACGGAATTTTTGCAGCCAGAACTTTCAGTGTTAAGAGCTGGGACGTACCAAAACAGTAAATCTGTCGTTCACATGTCACCTCAACCCTGATCCCCATGAGACTGATAACGCTGGTTATCATGCTAATTCCTGCTCTCACTTCTGCCCAGAAGTTTACAGTTAGTGGCTACGTGAAAGACGCCGCAACAGGAGAAAGCCTAATCGGCTCCGCGATTTTAAATAAGAGATCTATGCAGGGCACAACGGCAAACGTGCATGGATTCTATTCAATCACGCTGGTGCGCGACAGCGTCAACCTGGTTTATTCTTATGTTGGTTACTCGCCCATACAACATGTGTTCGTTTTGAAACGCGACACCACTATCGACGTCTTTTTAGAGAATGCCAACCAACTCGACGAAGTTGTTGTGGCCGGTAGCCGGACAGAAGAGATCCAGGAGATGACACAAATGAGCTCGGTCGCCATACCGATCGAACAGATCAAAGGCCTGCCTGCCTTGCTCGGACAGGTCGATGTCTTGAAAATTCTCCAGCTCATGCCGGGTGTGAAATCAAGCGAAGGAAGTACGGGCTTGTACGTTCGCGGCGGTGGTCCCGACCAAAACCTGATGTTGCTCGATGGTGTGCCGGTTTACAACGCGTCACATTTGTTTGGATTCTTTTCGGTCTTCAACGCCGACGCCATCAACCGGGTCGAACTGATCAAAGGAGGTTTCCCCGCTCGTTACGGGGGCCGTCTGTCTTCGGTGATCGACATCAACATGAAGGACGGCAACATGAAAGAACTTCACGGCGAAGGGTCCATCGACATCATCGCTTCGAAGCTTACTGTCGAAGGGCCGATCAAGAAAGACAAGACCTCGTTCATTGTTTCTGTAAGGCGCACGTATCTCGATGCGATCACACAGGCATTTGTCAGGGTCGAAAATCCCGATGCCAGGTTCGGATATTTCTTCTACGACTTCAACACCAAGTTCAATCACATCATCAACAAGCGAAATCGAATTTATCTAAGCACTTATTTGGGAGATGATAAAGTGTATGTGAAAGATGTTTCGAAGCAGACGTATCAAAAATACAGGAGCGAGTTTGGTATCCGTTGGGGCAATATCATCACCGCCTTCCGATGGAACAACGTGGTTGGTCCGCGACTGTTCTCTAATCTGACCGCAACCTATAGCCGCTACAGGTTTAAGTTGTACAGTGAAGAAGAGACCATTGGCACCAACCCGAACACAGGCGTAGAAACAACCACAAGATATTATTCCGAATATTTTTCAGGCATACGCGATTGGGGTCTGAAGCTCGACTACGACTTCGTTCCCGATCCCGCACACTACATTCGTTATGGTGCCGGCGCCATACTGCACAGGTTTACCCCCGGAGCATTTACATACAACCTCGCAGCCGGCCGTCCCGATACAACAGTCGGCGCCAGGAAAACCGACGCACTCGAAACATCAATTTATGTTGAGGACGACATAAAGATGTTCGAAAACTTGAAGGTCAATGCAGGTTTACATGCAAGCGCATTCAACGTCGACAGCCGCTGGTATCATTCAGTTCAGCCGCGGATTTCCGCGCGCTATCTCATAACTCCCGTGCTTTCCATAAAGGCGTCGTACGCGTCGATGATGCAGTACATTCACCTTCTCACCAACGCGGGACTTGGTTTGCCAACCGACTTGTGGGTGCCCAGCACAGGGCTTGTGAAACCTCAACGTGCCAACCAGGCTGCTCTCGGCCTTGCACGGAATATCAAGTCTGATTACGAGGTAAGCATTGAGGGTTATTACAAGAAAATGTATAACCTCATCGAATACAAAGAAGGCGCGAGCTTCCTTAACACAACCAGCGACTGGCAGGACAAAGTTGCGATCAACGGCAAGGGAGAAAGTTATGGATCAGAAGTGTTGTTGCAGAAGAAGAAGGGTAAAGTAACGGGCTGGATCGGTTACACACTTTCATGGACCAATCGTCAATTCGATGAGCTTAATAATGGAAAGGAATTCCCGTACAAGTACGACCGCCGTCACGATGTAAGTATTGCGCTGACGCATGAATGGAACAAGCGAATGGATTTTTCGATGGCGTGGGTGTATGGCTCCGGAAATGCTATCACTTTA
>DASRSO010000078.1:0-19370 GCA_035656375.1 Cyclobacteriaceae bacterium
TCGCCTGGATGTTTTCAACAGAAGGCACCTGCTGAATAAAACTCTTAAGGGACGTTACAAACGTACCAGTTAACGCCACCCACCTCGTTACCTCACCATCTTTCGTGTTGTAGAAATGACGGCACATCCCCTTCGTGATCACTCCGATCTCGTGACATGTTTTTCCTTCTTTCAAAAAATACTTACCCGTTGCAAGCTTCCGCAGCGACGTGAATTGTGATTGAAGAATTTCAGACTGCGGCGACGTGAGGCCCGGGAAGGTCATCCACAAATCTACATGTTATTCACTTCTGAGTGATTCTGCCGGGTTCGCCATCGCCGACCTCACCGACTGAAAACTCGTCGTCAACCAGGCCAATGCTATCGCAAACACGCCCGCACACAGGTACACATAAACTCCGACCTCAACCCTGTAATTATAATCTTTCAACCACCACTCCACCGTGTACCACGCCAACGGCACCGCTAACACAAACGCAATCATTATAAGCCGGCTCAACTCCTTCGAGAACAGCAGCACTATATCTGTTATCGACGCACCCATTACTTTTCTGATACCTACTTCCTTTTTACGTTGTTCCGTCGTGAACGTGATCAACGCAAACAAACCCAGGCAAGCGATCAACAACGCCACAGTCGTAAACATCCCAAAGATCTCCGACAACTTTTTCTCCGAGGCATAGATCTTCGAATATCCATCCGACATAAAATCATAAGTGAACGGTTCTCCCGGCGCCATCTTCTTCCAAAGCTCTTCCAGGACAACTATAGCTTCGTCAGTCTTCCCTTCTTCGAAACGAAACACGATCGAGCCCGCAGGACGCTCATTCAACCTGAAGATCACGGGACCAATCGGGGCTTTCATCGACTCGAAATGAAAATCTTCCACCACGCCAACAATCGTGAAGTTCCTTAGATCATCGGCGCGATATTCCGACGGACCCATCCCACGATATGTTCCCAATGTTTGCCCGACAACATCTCCCGTCAAACCCAACACTTTCAAAGCCGTTTCATTCACCAGCACGGCGGTAGAATCTGCCGGACTTCCTTTCAGGAAATTACGACCCGCTTTTAAGTTCATACCGAGTGTTTGAAAATAGTCGGCATCTATTCCCCAGTCCTGCATCGTTACTGTCGTGGTCGACTGTTCACCAGCACGCCACCAGCTTCGCGGCAGCCGCCACGGCCCCGCCGCCGGCAGGAAACCACTTATCGTTCCGTTGGTGAAAATGGTGCTCTTCAACGCTTCATTTTTGTATGCCTCTTTTTGATTGCGGAGCAAATAGGTTTCTTCCACCATAATGATTCGCTCGCGGTTGAAGCCAACATTCTTGTTGTTAATGAAATTCAATTGCCTGAAAAGCACGATCGTGCCGATCACCAGGAAGATCGATATCGCGAACTGCGACACCACCAACGCACTTCTCACACTTCCCCCCCGCACACCCAATGCTATCGTACCCTTTAAAACCTGCGCCGGTCTGAACGACGACAGGAACACCGATGGATACAGCCCCGCCACCACACCCAGCAACAGTACACCGCCGAGTATCGTCACGTAAAACAACGGCTCGTTCAACGGAAATTCCAGCCGTCGCCCCGTCAGCAAGTTGAAGTGTGGCAGCAATGCCCACGCAAGCCCCAACGCTACGACCACAGCAATGAAGCTCAGCACTACCGACTCGACCAGGAATTGTTTTACGATGTATCCCCTCAAAGATCCCATCACCTTCCTCATACCAACCTCCTTCGCCCTGTTCGACGACCGTGCCGTCGAAAGGTTCACAAAGTTTATCGACGCGATACCAAGGATGAACACAGCAATGGCGCCCAGGATGTAAACATAGTTTAAGTCGAACGACGGCTCGAAGTCTCCTTCGAAGCCCGCCTGCAGGTGAATGTCCGTTAGCGCCTGCACACCAAAAGTTATCTTGTCCTCACCGGTGGTCGGAATGTATTTCGAGACCAGCCCACCTAACTTCTCATTGAACGACTTCACATCGGTTCCCTCACGAAGCAATACGTAAGTCCTCGCTCCAATCCTGGGCATAAGATCGTCGTTAACCCACGTTTGCTCTTTTTCATAGACCGTACCTACCTCCGATGTCAGCAGGTTGAAATGAATGTGACTGTTTTCCGGAAAGTTCTCAAACACCCCAACCACAGTCACATGCATGTGATTGTCTAGTATGAGAGGTTGATTCAAAGGATCCTCGTTACCAAACAATGCCTTCGCCGTCCCGGCACTGAGAACCACTGTGTTGGGTTCCAGGAGCGCCTTCGTCGGATCGCCAGCAACAAATGGCATCGACATTATCTTAAAGAGATCATTAGTTGTCGACGTACACGCTTCCACCTTGATGTTATTGTGGCCTTCTCCCCGTTTCACAAAGTATAAGCCCTGCCCCGGCAAATGTGCTGCCGACTCTACTTCCGAAAATTCCATTGATAACGCTTTAGCCAACGGTGCCGGAGTCCTTACCGTTCGCGTGGTATTTCCGTTATACGTGGTCTCGTTCGTTATGCGGACTATCCGGTCTGCTTTCTCATGATATCGATCGAAGGAAAGTTCATTCACGATAAGTAATGAGATCAGGAAACAAGCCGCCACTCCAAGTGCAAGTCCTGTTACATTAATAAAAGTGAAGAGCGCGTACTTACGCGAGTTGCGTATCGCGATGGTGATATAGTGTCCAAGCATCATAACCGTGTGTTCTTGTTCTTTTTTGATGGTTGATTTCTGGACGATCCTTAGTCCTCGTCCATGCCCGAATGAGTTCAGTGTCTTATGATATGCATCGATGAAGCGGTCGCCTGCATCCATTCGTTCCTCCACGCTGCAACAGATATGGTCGAGCAGTTCATCTTCAATGCCGTCGAGTACGATCCCACGAAAGTGGAGGTCTTTGCGGATGTAGGAGATATGTTCGTCGTTGAGATGGGGCATTTACGAATATACATAAGAGTCTTATGTAATGTTTTCTTTTTCCCGTAAAATACCCCAACTGGTCCGTTCATGATACAGCTTTTCGCTTCCAATGACGGACATCATGTTTTTGAACCCCATGCAAGTCTACTTTGCGAGGCTTAAAATTTATGTTTTCCGGCAAACGTATCCTGATTACCGGTGCCGCTGGTTTTATCGGCCGCAACCTCGCCTCACAATTAGTGAAGGCAGGAGCCGACGTTCACGGCACCTCACGAACTGATCGTGCCGGCGATCCACTGCGTATCACCTGGTGGAAAAGCTCGTTCGAAGACATCGACACTGTTAGAAGTATTCTCGGCGACGTTCAGCCCCACATTATCTTTCACCTTGCAGGACGGGTAACCGGTGTAAACGACCTCGACAACGTACTGCCAGCATATCACAGTCTTGCAAGCAGTACCGTAAATATTCTTACAGTCGCGTCGAAGCTCGATTGTGATCGCATCATCATACCAGGATCAAGCAACGAACCGCTCGATTGCAACCCGAACTCGCCTTACGCTGCCGCGAAATTCATTGCAAGCATGTATGGACGTTTCTTTTACCGATTGTACGACACACCCGTTGTTATCGCCCGCCCATTCGTTGGCTATGGACCAGGTCAGCCGGCAGATAAGTTGATACCATACGTTATCTCGCAGCTTCTCGAAAACAAACGCCCGAGACTTTCGAGCGGTGCGTGGAGAACCGACTGGATCTATATAGACGACATGGTGGAGGGTATATTGCGTTGTGCAACAACGCCAGGTATCGAAGGCTGTTCAATCGATATTGGTACCGGCATGGTGGCTTCTGTACGCGATATCGTAAAAAAAATTGTGCAGATGATCGAGCCGAAGGTCATGCCCGATTTCGGGGCACTCGCCGACCGTTTCGATGAACATACCCCCGTAGCAAACGTAACTGACACCTGGGACAAGATCCAATGGAAAGCTACCACGAGCCTCGATGAAGGTTTGAAGAAAACGATTATCGAGTATACACGATACAAACGCGAGGTAGCGGAAAGTTTGGATAGGTAAACCCCGGAAGTCTTGTTAACTTTATAGAGAGCCCATTTGGCTTCGTACTACACGAGGCCAATTGGGCTTTTTCTTTTATACCCCTTTAAAGACATTTCATGGAAACCAAAGGAATCGTCATTCGCGGCATGATGATCATCATGTTGCTGATTTGCGCTCTCGGTTCAAACTCTTCATTCGCGCAGGCCCAGTTCAAAAGAGACAGCCTCACGTTCAAGCAGAAGTTTGATCGCGTTAAGGAAAGAACAGACAGTTCTACATTCAACACGCGTATTGAAAAGATCGTGAACGATCCGAGCAGTGAGAAACCCCGCACACCATTTGTGCTGGGCCCCAAGATGTCGGCTGAACGCGATCCTGCGGTTTACCAGGCCGTGAACGCCGACGTGAAGGATCTTGCTGCCTTGCTGATCGAGGTTGAACGCAAAACAGAGTTCGAGCGCGACGTTTCTCCGCTTACAAGATCGTTGATCACAACGGCGAACGACTCCTACGGCCTGATGCTTATCAGCAGGAAGATTGCCGATGAAGAGTTGTTCGAGATATCGGACTGGCTGCGAGATAAGCTCATGTTGGCCATCGGTGAAAGAATGAACCGACAGGACAAGGAAGAATTTTCCATGTACGAATTTCCATCCGATCACAAAGACGTTGTAAAGTTTACGGGCATTCGCACAGGCAACGACTTGTTTACAATGGCGGGTCTGTACGACCTCGCTTTCCTGCCCAACAACAAATTTGTTCGTGATGGGAATCTCCTGTTTCAACGCAACGACGACCGCGACTACACCGGATCTTTGCTGGTGGAGATTGGCACCGACTATTTGAACCTTCACGGTTCGAATCCCGCAAAATCTTACCAGACTTTTCTTTATGGCTTCGATGTTTATACACCATACTTCCGCGACACGATCAAATTTCCCACCGACACGAGTTCTAATAAATTGGACAGGCCGCACGCGTCGTTCCAGTATTTCGGCTGGTCGAGGAAGGCGCTTTCATTCAACAGCAAGATTCGCTGGCAGGTAACATTGAAAGTTGGAAAGATAGGGGGTAGCGCCGGTGCAAAATTTCAGAACGCCCTGCACCAGGATATTTCCTACAGCCCCAGGCCGAAAGGGTGGGGAGCGCAGATTGCTAACGGCGGACGCGTCGGGTTTTCCATTGAATATAAATGGGAAAGACAATGGGGCGATCACAGGTCGAAAATTCTCCCGTCAATTTTCTTTGACGCGAAGCTGGGTACGTACATGACTACCGGCGCCCTCGGGTTGCAGATGTCAAACAAAACTTTTGCGAAGAGCAATCCAAATTTCATCACGCTATACAAACGACGTAGCTCCGAAAAGCTGATGTCGTTGATTGGCCATCGACTGATGTACAACGTTGCCTTTAGTGTATGCCGTGTCGTGCACAATACAATGCTTGAGGGCTATGGTATTCTAAGCACCAACGAGGACAAGAACGATAAGCTTACTCCACGAAGTCTTTACAAGCTTGAAAGCGACGAGGTTAAACGCTGGACCGCGTTGCTGAATATTTCCCTGAGCTATTCAACCAAGTACATTACGTACTTCTACAACTGGAAATCATTCAGCCCGGAAACAACCAAGGGTAATATAAAGATCAGGTCGCCCTGGGCCGGACCAAATGGTGAACATGCAGAGATGGACATCAGCAAGCGCTGGCATCACTTTGCCGAGATCGGGGTATCGTTCAATATTTTTTGATTATGAGATACCTCTACCTGCTGTTGATGTCACTTGGCCTGAGCTCGTGTATCTCGTTGGCTGTTACAACCGTTGTCGACAAGACCGGACTGAAGTATAAACTTCCTGCACCAACGTTGTATACCGAGGGAGAGTTTGACGGGCTTCGGGAATTCATCAAAACTACGCGCGACTCGGCAAATATTCTCCTTACGCATGGCCTTACCGATAAGTCGGAAAATCACTTCGATCTGCTTACGGAGCGGCTCGCGACGAAGTTGAACCTCAGATTGATCAAAGCAAGAACGAGGATAGACTCCAGTGATGTGATGAGCAACGATCCAGGCAACAGGTGTCTTGGTTTTGGCAGGTGGAAGCTTTTTCAGTGGAGGTTTCACAATGATTCACTGAACAAGCCGGTCAACTTTTATTTCGTGTATTGGGCGCCGATCACCAAACCTGCGAAGGATTTTATTCATGCGTTCAATCGCACAGAGTATCGAACACAGTTGTCGTCGCAGGTGAAGGACAGCCTTTTTATAAACATCTTCGGAGACCTCGCGCTCTACCTGAACAACGATTACAAAACTCAGCTTCGAACGGCATTCCTGGAATCATTTGAACACATTCGTGGTCCTGTTGCGGTATTAGGCGGAGGCTTTGGTATCCAGTTGATGTTCGAAGCCGTTGCATTTGAGCTTGGGAGGGCCGTCGTTTCTTCGCCCATCGTGTTGCAAAACGCCAATCGTGGAATTAAAGTCGACGAAGTCCTGGAGCAGGGAAAGGAGAAGATGGGGAAACGGGTTTATCAAAGTGACTACAACATTGCAAAGGTGTTTCTCCTCACGAACCAGATGCCGTTCGTAAGCCTTCTCACGTTGCGTCCCGATGACAATCCCGAAACACAAGAGCACAACGACCAGGTTTATGAGGCGGTCCGGAATTTCTGTTCTTTGAAAAAGCGTTCGATCGACCTCATTTCTTTTTATGATCCGAATGATCCGTTTGGTTACAAACTGCCGAAAGTAACCGACACTGCAATCCACGTGATCAATGTGCGGTTGAATGTTGCGGAGAGTTGGTGGATCGACCCTCTAAAGACAACCGATTTTGTATTGCCTCAACTCAAAAAACAAAAAGCATCGGATCTTTTCCTCAGCGTGATAGATCAGAAAAATTCCACACAGGATCTGATGTTGAACCTTAAAGGCCCCGCAGACCTGTCGCGCAATGACTACCGGGTGATGGGTGCGATCGCCGACGGATCTGATTACAAACTCGTTTGTCGTCAACTTATGCACCCACCGCTTCGGTCGCGCAACGTAGAGTATCACCCGCGAAAGCACGCGGTGCTGCTGAATGCGCTGGGTACCGCGTACCTGGGTTTTCGTGTGATGAAAAAACTGGAGTTGAAGACATCGGTGCTCCCGTTCTCGTTACCGTCGGAGTTCCGCGACAACAAACCGAACGCCATCCAGTCACTTCCGTTCGACGGGGTAGACAAGTCGATCGCTGGCAACGATGTTACCCAGGTCATGACCGTACACGGTGTGAAGAACCAGGAGCCGGATTCATTCGATGACCTCGTGAACTCTATCGCGAAGTCACTGGGTTTTTATTCGAGGCCAACTTCGTTCGAAGTGGTCTGTGCCGCCGGTGAGACGTGCCCACAGAACGCACCCATGACGAATAGCTACAGGCCGGGAACTGTGAAACGGACAACATTCACGGGTGTGTCGGGTCAGAAGCTCATCATCTATGCGGTATACTGGTCGAGCATTACGAAGCATGCCAAAGAATGGCTCGACGAGATCTCGATCGATAAAGAATCTTCCGTTGTGCCGCGGCTGGTGAAACAGAACCTGATCAACGATGGCTTTGCAGATATCGAGTTGTCGTTTGGCGAATTAAGAGACAAGGTAGACTCCACGCTGATGACCGCCTTTCGAATGATGGAAGAGGATCATAATAAACTCAGCAAAACAACCACCCTCAACACCTACTACCTGACGGGAAGCCTGGGGTCGAGGTTGTTGCTCGATTTCCTGAATAAGGTTCGTCACGATAACAAAACGGTAGCTTCCGTGCAGTTGCGCGCCCGGAGCTGGTATATGCTCACAAACCAGTTGATCATGACGGCCCTGAAAGACATTCGACTGAATAACACGCTAACGAATGATTCAGACAATGCAATTGTTTATGAAGACTTCTACAAGGAGTCGTATGGCGACATGGCGAATTTGCTTAATGATAGTTCCGCATTCGACGTTGTGGCCTTCAACGATCCCAATGATCTCCTGAGCTTTATTGTTCCCGACGATGTGATGGGAATAAGCCCGGACGCTAAAAAGATCTACAACACATACCTGAATCTTGCGCAGGGATTGACTGTGAACATGGATGCACTGATAAAGTTTGCGTGCAAGGCAGACAAAAAACTGAAAAGGATCCACAAGAATGAGTATGAATACCAGATCAGGAACTATGAAAAACAGATGCAAGCCGTGTGCGGAGCAAATGGTGTAAAATCAACAGACCCCGAGTACACCGACTATCTCGATATGCTCACCATTGCGAAAGAACGTTTCAATGAAACTTATGCCCCTGATACAGCAAAAGATATCAACCCAGAAATAGAACGGCTGTTAAAAGAACGTGTACGCAACGACGGTGAACTCTACAGAAAATTCAATGAGAAACGGAAGTTCTATTCATATAATATTTACGTGACAGAGAAGCAAAAAATAAATGACTTCAGGAACCGTTACTGCAAACTTGATTCGATACATGGGAAGAAGAAGATCATAAAGAAGAAAAATTTTCACAAGCTCTACCGGCCGGGATTGATCATGCCTTTCGTACGATCACTTAGCAACTATATGCATTACCAGGACTTTGTATCCGATTTCGGACGTGCCCACGTGGGAGCGAAGGAAAATTCCAAGATCGTTCAGATGATCGCCCACGGGTTCGACGCGGTGACGACTACCAACGTCGATCAGAAGTTGTACCAGCAGGTCCACAACGTGAATCAACGATAGAATTTCAACTTTTTGGAGGACGGCGCATCTGATCGGGGGTCTGTAACCATTTCGCAGACCGCGAGTTTTCCTGATTTAGACCAAACTGCTTCCATATGTTCAAAAACTACCTACTCATCGCTCTTCGCGTAGTATTGAAGAACAGAGTGTTCTCATTGATCA
Organism: Cyclobacteriaceae bacterium; assembly: GCA_035656375.1. Taxonomy (GTDB): domain Bacteria; phylum Bacteroidota; class Bacteroidia; order Cytophagales; family Cyclobacteriaceae; genus ELB16-189. Next base: position 8,927 of record DASRSO010000078.1, read on the forward strand.
ATGTGCTGGGACTATCGACCGGCATTGCGTGCTGTATCCTGATCACACTGTACATCCAGGACGAACTTAGCTTCGAAAAAGGCTTCAACGATTATCAGAAGGTCTTCCGGATCAACACCACGTTTATAACTGACGGCAAGGAAGAGACTTCTCCCCTGGCTTCTCCGCCGATTGCTGCCGGCCTCGCCGACGTTCTGCCGGACGTCGAAACGTACACCCGCGTCATGGCGCCGTTCAACACAGAGGTTAATATAGTAACCCATCGCGACCGGTCGTTCTTCGAAAGGAATGCTTACTTCGTAGACTCGACTTTTCTTGACGTTTTTCAATATAAACTCGCCGAGGGCAATGTCGCTACAGCGCTTGATGCGCCGGCCTCCGTACTCATTTCAGAAAACCTTGCCACAAAGATCTTTGGGGGCAAAAGTGCGCTCGACGAGCCGCTGATCATCAGCAGTGGAACACAAACAGATACGTTTCGTGTGACAGGTGTTGTTGCGAAACCCGGGTTTCCATCGCACGTCGATGCCGACATATACATGAGCATGAACAGTCCCGGCTGGGGTCGTTGGGTGCTGACGGAAACAACCTGGGCGGACAATAACATCGTTGGTAGTTATCTCAAACTTCGCGATCCGGAAAACTACAAGTCCGTGGAATCGAAGATCCCCCCAATTCTTGAAGAACACGCTGGTGAAGCCTTGCGACAGTTTGGTCGTAAAAAGATCCTGACGCTCGAGCAGATTGGAGACATCCGCCTGCAGTCGAAAATGTATTATGTGTACATGATCGCGACCATTGGAACGATGATACTCTTGCTGGCATGTATCAATTTCATGAATCTCACTACTGCGAGATCGGCTCAACGGGCGGGTGAGGTTGGAATTAGAAAATCGATGGGAGCACAACGGACGAATCTCATCCGCCAGTTCCTGGGCGAGTCGATGGTGATCGTATTCTTTGCACTGGTTGTTGCCGCGGTGATGGTGGTTATCGCGTTGCCGACTTTCAATTCCATCATGGAAAAGTCGTTGGAGCTAACCTCGCGAAACCTACCGTTCATAGTTGGTGCGGGTCTATTGATTGCCATTGCGACAGCACTGCTAGCGGGAAGTTACCCGGCGTTCTTTCTGTCGGCAATGCGGCCTGTACAGGTTTTGAAAGGCAAGGTTGGTCCGATAGGATCACAATTGCTTCGCAAGGGGCTTATCGTTTTCCAGTTCGTGATCACGATCACGCTGATATCAGGCATCATCATTATTCAAAAACAACTATCATTTGTTCAATCGAAAACGCTAGGATTCGATGCGAGCCAGCTCGTGATGATACCAATGCGTACGCCGCAGGCGGCGGCCCAATATGCAAGCCTGAAGAATGAGTTCACAACAATTAAGGGAGTTGAAAAGATATCGGCTACGACCAGTGTTCCGTCTACGCCGTTGTCGACCGACTGGCTGATCTTTAAAGACGGGCAGACTGCCGAGCAATCTACTGCACACGACATTCTGCGGATCGATGCGGAGTATTTTGATGCAATGAATATTGAGTTGATTGCTGGCCGTGATTTCATCGTGGGACAGGACAATGTGCCTGGCGATACGATCAATCGCGCCAAAGCGATTGTCAATGAGTCGAGCTTGCGGTCGCTTGGGATCCCGTTGTCGGAAGCAGTCGGCACCACCATTTACTTTCAGCCAGAGCAGGAGCGGGTGCCGTTTGTGGTGGTCGGTGTTGTGAAGGACTTTCACCAGTTTTCGTTGCACCGTGAGATACGTCCGATGATGTTTATACTGTCGGGAACGCGGAGGTATTTCTCTTACATCGCTGCGCTGGTGGATATGAATGAGTGGCGGTCGATCTCGGAGAGTATGCAGAAGATATGGGATGGCAGGGTGCACACAGCGCCGTTCGAGAGCATCTTTGTTAACGAGAACCTGAAAAATCAGTATGCAGCAGAGCGGCGCACGTCGACGATGCTCAGTATATGTACAGTGATCGCGATGATTATTTCGTGCCTTGGGCTTTACGGGTTGTCGGTGTACATCGCCGAGCGGAGGACGAAAGAGATTGGGATACGGAAAGTTGTGGGTGCGTCGATATCGGGAATTGTTGGTATGCTGTCGCGGGATTATATCAGGTTGTTGTTGATCTCATTTGTGTTGTCGGTGCCGTTGGGATACTATTTTGCAGAGCGGTGGCTGGATGCTTTTGCATATCGCATCACGCCGGATGTATGGATATTTATTTTGTCGGGTTTGATATCGTTTACCGTGGCGTGGCTTACGGTGAGCTTCGAATCGATCAAGGCTGCGAGAAGGAACCCGGTCGATACGCTAAGGAGAGAGTAATAATCAGTAACTTCAAAGGTCTGCAAAAACAAACGGGCCTTTGAAGAAATTTTCTTTGCGAGATCGAATAAAGAGTTTCAAGTATGCCGGTGAAGGTATAGGCTACCTCTTTCGTACCCAGCATAACATGTGGATACACGCGGGCGCCGCATTTGGTGCAATCGCATTGGGGTATGCATTTGAAATCACTACCACCGAATGGTGTTTGGTGATCTTCGCGATCGGCTTTGTGTTTTCGGCAGAAGTTTTTAACACCGCAATAGAAGTCCTTACCGACCTGGTATCACCCGGTTACAATGACAAAGCAAAAGCAGCGAAAGACCTCGCGGCAGCAGGAGTGTTGTTTGCCGCGGGAACTGCCCTGCTCGTCGCATTGATAGTGTTTGGAGAGAGGATATTTAATATCGTATTTTCCCTTTCCTAAACCTTACCCTTCCATGAGATCCCTGCTACTAATTTCGGCGCTCCTCATTTCCGTAACCCTTTTTTCCCAATCTAAAAAACCTTCGCAGTCACCCGATCCTTTCCGTACCCAGATCGACGCCCGTGTAAAAGCCGAGATCGAACGCCTCTCTGTTGTCGGCGGAGGCAAGCTCGGCGTTACCGCGATCCATGTCGAAAGCGGCAAGATCTTTTCGCAATACGGAAGCGATCCCTTCCCAATGGCCAGTACCTACAAAGTACCGATCGCCATACAGCTCCTCACCCGCGTCGACAGCGGAAAGCTGTCGCTCGACCAGATGGTTGAGATTACCCGCGCCGACCTGCATCCCGGCAGCGGTATGATTGCCGACCGATTCAACTGGCCGGGCAACATCAGACCCGGAATCGCTATGTCGGTGAGAGCTTTGATGGAACTCATGTTATTGATCAGTGACAACAGTGCAACTGATATTTGCCTTCGCCTTGCTGGCGGACCTGCGAGCGTGAATGCGTGCATGAAACGACTGGGCGTGAACGGCATTCGTGTCGACAGGCCCACTGCCATCCTGATAGCCGACTTGTTAGGAGTACAGTGGCCTTCGAACAAACCCTGGCTCAACTCCACATTCGATTCGTTAGCAAACCTTATCAGCGCCGAAGATGCAAAGATGTTTGAAAAGAAATTTGATGATGACATCCGTGATACATCAACACCGGATGCGATGGCCGACCTTCTTTTGAAACTTTATACCAAACCGATCCTGAAAGAACCATCGAGATTGCTGTTACTCGACATCATGCGTCGTTGCGAAAGCGGGCTCGCGCGACTGAAAGGGCTGTTGCCACAAGGGACTGAAGTAGCTCATAAGACGGGCACGATTGGAATTGCATCCAATGATGTCGGGATCATAACGCTGCCGGGCGACGCGGGTCATTTGGTGGTGGCAGCATTTGTGAAGGCATCGACGAAAGAAATTCCGGACAGGGAGAGGGCGATAGCCGAAGTAGCAAGGTTGCTATACGATCACTTTGTATTGTTCCACGAGGTACCGAAAGTACAAGTGGGATTGCAGGGGAAGTAAAGTTGTTGGGTAAATGGTGTTCATTTGTTAACACGAGCAGCCCGCTTAACTATACCCAGCTCACTTTTTATATAGCCTGTCCTTTTGCCAGGCAACTCGATCTGTACCCAATGGGTAACGGTATCTTCACGTAAATAATTGAAAGTATCACCGGTGTTGCAGGTTGCGATGATTTTCGCGTGAAGGGAGGGCATTTCGCGAATTCGCACCGCGTTCTTTGTGACTTCAAATTTTGTGACGAAAACCCGTTGGGGAGAAACAGGCCGGCCGAGGAAGACGATCGCGCCAACGGTCGCGAAGAATGAAAGAACTAATACAATCCGGAATGGTAAAGATCTTTTACCCGATCGCTCACCAGGGGTGTCCAGTCGTTTGCGATAGTATAATCCATTTGTGCCGAGATTGAGATATGTTCCCCTGGGTCCGGCACTTACTCTTGCGCCTTTTATGCCGACGGATGCCCCGATGCCTGACTTTGAAAGGTTTATTCTAAACGCACCAAGCTTGAATGATTTTCGGAAGTACCACGGCATGCAAGGGGATGGTTATCGGCAAGCGCAGCCAGAGCCAACTTTCCATTTGCAACAACTTCCGGTACACTGACTTTTCGTTTTGTTGGCGCAGCCACATTTTGATGTCGATGGGCAGCTTGCGCTTCTGGAACCGCCTGTGTCGTCGCAGCAAGCGCAGAGAAACGCAATCATGATGATCGATGACCTGAGCAATTTCATAAGCTTTTTTGCAGCGCTTCAATTTTTGAGTGGAAATCCATAATTCGATTTCTTTCCACCTCAACGCGGAAGGCAAGCTCTTTAACCTCTTGCTCCAAATTCTGAATGAGGATCATTTGATCTCTTATTTGTTGTTCCCGCTGTTCAGCAGTCCTTAAAAATTGATAAGTTTTAATCGTGCTTAGCCGGTCGGTCGATGCCACCAGGTCGGCCCTCCGGACGATCAGCCGGTTATTTGCTGCTTCGATCGTCGCTTCGCTTTGACGGATCGAGTCCTGTAGCCTCGATATGCTTGTGAGTCGTAAGGTTGTCGCTTTCTCGGTCGCAACCCGAATAGAATCTTCCCGGGCTCTCGAGAGCTTTTCAGCTTCCTCTTTGGAAGGACCGCATGAAAGACACAACCCGAATATGACGAACAACAAAACTGACGATCGTATCATTTTAGATATGCTTCTTGTCATTGCGTGATACTCATTCTGCGACCGGCCCTGGTTTCCCATGTCTGATCGATCTTTACCGCAGTCACCCTGATAATCACATCTATCGCTTCGACCAGGTTATCGTTATAAAGTCCGAGATATACCTTTCCGTTAAGAGGGGTTGTCATTCTTGCTGCGTCATTTACCACATCACCTTGCTTTGCAGCATAGAACGCCTGGCGCGACTGAAACAACATAACATCGTTCCAATCGGGGATGAACCAATACTTCACATTGTTTCTTCCCTGCACGTTAGCGAATAGATTGAGCCCATATATCGCCAGTGCCGCCATCGTTCCATATCCTTCAATTTTAGATACCTGTTTGGCAGTCGTCGTCAAAAATTTATCGCGCGCCGCATCAAACGCTTGTTTTCCTTCTTTACCAACACCTATGTAGTAGCTCCAGAATGCAGTCCCGACGGGCAGATCAAAATCAACAATCGTTGTATTGGAGGCACCGGTAAGAGCACTCTGTGACGCCACTCTTGCAACAGTTTGATCAAGTACGTTTACTATCGTGGTGTCAGACCTTACGAGGTGTCGTTCACTCGTCGCAGTATAAGTTGTGTCGCTTACGGTTCGCCAATACACATTTGTGTTAAAGGATTGCGTCGCGGCACTGGCCGGAATGCGCTGAATTAAGATCTTACAAACCCTTCCTGAAATTGCTGAATTCTGAAAGCGAAATTTGTAAATGGATGTCCGGGGAATGTCGAAGCTTTTATTCTCGACTTTCTCGACTTTGAATTCAGTAAACCCCAAAAAAAATTCCTTCCCGTCCATGCTCCCGATCTTGATGGTTGATTCAAAAACATTAACCATTGATTGCGCGCTGAGCGCAAAAGGACATAAAGCGGCGATGAGGAGCAATAACTGGCGCACGATCTATTTTTCCGGAAAGTGAACGTCATCGATCTGACACGCGAAAAAATTTTCCGGGAGAGCAGGTTTATTCTCCAAACGACCCCGTTGCGTTTCCGGCCGACACGGTCTTAATGCTGATAGCAACGCCCATTGGCATTCGTCGTCATCCGTTTGCATCGCGTGCCAGACTTGGTCACTGCCGAGCATTGCCTTGATCGCGCTTCCGCGGGCTTTACACTCGTCGGGGCCTGCGATCCATCGTTAGACTTTGCTTCCGGTTTTTTGGATGGCTCTTTGTTTGTTTTTTCTGTCGGCCTGCCGGGTTCACAAACGCTGCAAGGGGTGTAGCCCCGATCGACAGCTTCACGAATACTTATTTCAATCTGGCTCTTGCGGAGATACTGGCAAGCGGCTCTATGGTACTTCTTGCCGGTTTTTGTGATGTAAACTGTCTGCGCTTCCGATGCATGCGAGGTGCAGGCAACCAGGATCAGGTAAATGATAAGACTTCTTACGGCGCTCATAATGGCTGGGATTTCTCCGAAAGTGCATTTCGTGCAGTTTTTTCATAGATAATTTTCCCAACATCAATTAATTGCCTCCGAAAGTGTTTGTCTTTCTTCCGTTACTCCACAGATTTGAAGTACCATTCGCCGTCGCTCCCTTCTTCAAAGTAGTATGTTTCAGCTGGCAGAAATCCTAGAAGGGTCATCTCATGCCTTTTTGTTCCGTTTGCTGTACCCGGCAGGGTAAGAACAACATCAATGTACCGTATCGGATTTACGTAGTTGACTTTTACAGAGAAAACCGGACCGTCTTTTTTTTCTTCGGAGGTGTAACCGACATTTCGTTTGTTCAGCAAACTGAAACGTGAATGTCGAAGGCCATCCCTGGATAACACATTAGCGAAATAGATGTCGACTGAGTCCATACCGTAGCCGGGTTGATCTGACAACTCAATAAGATTAGTTGAGATTGCATCTTCAACATTCTTTCGGCCAGTAATTGATCGCAAACCGTTATTGAATTCATATTCATTGCGATAGTACGATTTGAAATTTCGGTAGTAGCTAACGACAGAATCGATTTCTGATTCGCTTGTTGGCCGTGATGATTCTGATTTAAGAGGATTGATGTACCTGTTGTCTATCGTATTGAGAAAATTGGTGATCCTGTTATTGATTGCACTCTCGATTTGATATGGCGTGGGGCGATTGGTGTATATCCGAAATGTGCTATAGGAGATCGACGCGATCAGGATGAACGAGATCAATAAACATGCTTGAATTACCTTAAGTTTTTTCTTTTTCTTCTCCGCCCTGTAATTGTGTACTTCTTTGAAGATCTTTTCTACCACGTAATCTGCACCGCGTTTCGACTCGACGTAGAATTTTGCTGCTAATTCCGGGTGAATCACCGCGAATTCCTCATGGGTCATGTCGTGAAGAACCGTCAGTATAATGTTGCTCTTCTCTTTTTTCTCTCTCGCCTCAAGCCAGTTCAGTTCCTTCCTCGTCCACTCGGAGGCATGAAAGTGTTGGCTCATAACGATAACTCCGAAGCGGGAGGCATGCAACCCCTTGTATATTGTCTCTGATATCCATTCTCCGCCCCGCAACTCGTTTCCTGAGTACCAGACTTTAATACCTTTAGAGATCAGGCGTTCACACAATTCGTTGGCAATAGCTTCCTTGTCTTCCACAGCATGAGAAAGGAATACTTCGTAGTCAAAGTCTTTGCCTGTGAACCACATTTTAGGCCCTAGTATATCGGTGTTCGCTTTGTCATCGGGAATTATCTTCCCAACGCTCACTTTTTGTTTCCTGGCGCTACTTAATGAGCTTCAAGCTGCCCAGCAGATCATCCCGAAATTCACGACCCATGTCTAACTGTTTGTCATCGATGAACAGGATATTTCCTTCAAGGCGTGTCACCCGTTTCGAGTTCACCACATGCGACCGATGGATTCTAATGAAGTCGTTGTTGGAAAGATTTTCCTGCACTTGATTCATGCTGGAGCAAAGCAGGTAGGTTGCCGTATCGGTTACGACCTTGCAATACGATCTCGCTGCTTCGAGGTAAAGGATTTCCTTGTAAGCAATTCTTACAAAGCCCTGATTTTCCGTTCTGACATAAACATATTCCCTGAGGGGAGGGGGCAGGCCGCGTTGGCTTTGAAAATTGTTAAACGCGATCTCTATCGTACGTACAAGTTCGGCTTCGTTGAAAGGTTTGCCCAGGTATCCGGCCGGGTAGGTCTTCTTGGCCCTCTCAACCAGTTCGCGACCCGAATGGTCAGTCAGGTAAACAACGGGCACCGGTCGGTATTCGCGCAGAACTTGCGCTGTGGAAATGCCATCCATCGCCCCGGCCAAAACGATATCCATCAAGACCAGGTCAATTTCTTCACTTTTGAAGACTTTAATTGCGTCCTCTCCGCTCTCGCAAATTCGAACCGGGTCGAGTTGGTTCTTTTTTAGAGCGACTACAATTGCTTCAGCCACCATGCTGTTGTCCTCCACAATCAGAACACGAATTTTTGTCATGTCACACAGGAATTTTAATTAAATATTGCGTCCCGTTTTCACGGGTCAGGCGTTCAATCGACCCATGGATCTCCCGGATCAGGGAATTAACCATTTTTAAACCGAAACTTGATTCTTTGATCGGGTCTGTATTCGAAAATGATCCGCTACCATTGTCGCCGATTTCTATCACGATCTGCTCATTGTTTTTTGAAACATGTACCTTCAGGCTCGGCCTCGACTGCCCGATGTAGGCATGCTTTAGTGAATTGCTGATGAGTTCATTTAAAACAAGTCCAATGGGGATGGCTTTTTCTGCCATCACATTCATATCAACAACCAGGACATCAAGAGTCAGCTTACTTTCATAGCCATACAGGTAGAGGAGGTAGTTGATTAAATCACCCGTGTAGTCCTTTAGCCTGAGTTCTGTTGTGTTCTCCTTGCTATAAAGCTTCTTGTGAATGAGCATCATCGCATTTACCCTGCTTTCTGTACTTCGTATAACTTCAGCAGCCTTTTCATCACCAACCAGGCTCGCTTGGATGGTGAAGAAGCTGATAAGCATCTGTAAATTATTCGTAACCCTGTGATGCAACTCTTTGGTATGGAGTTCAGCACGTTCCTTTCGTTGTCTTGTGAAACGATAAAGCTGATAGACAAGAACTGCAATGGCGACCAACATAAACGCGATCACGACAAGCGCAATAATCATAATCTGGCTCCTCTCTAATTCTGCACGATCTATTCGTTGCTGCTGCTGAAGTATGCGGATCTCCTGCTCTTTCTTTTCTGTTTCGTACTGGATTTCGAGCGACAGAAGACTTTCCATTTTTTCATTGTTCAACAAGCTATCTTTTACAACCATCAGGCGCTCGAGTGTCGAAATGAGCCTCGATCGATCACCACCTGCTTTGTACAGGCCAGCCTTCAATTCAAGATTCTGCCTTAAATCGTCGGTTGATTTGGTTTTTTTAATGAGAGATTCGGCAGCGGAGAGGTATTGTTCTGCTGCCTTGAAATCCTTTAAGGAGATATTTGCCTCCGCCAATCCATGAATTGCATACGTCTCTGCAAATTGATCGGCAAGTTTTCGGCTAATCGTGAGCGCTTTCACGAATTGATCTTTTGCTTCCCTTGTCCTGCCAAGTTTCAGGAAAGTTTTCCCGGTCAACGTTTGTGTCCGACCGAGACCGCGTTCATCATTTATTCTCTGCCGGATATCCGCCGCCTTTGCAAGGTTCGTTAACGCTGAATCGTATTCGCCCGAAAAATTGAACATTTCGCCAATGTTATTGTACGACTGCGCCACGCCCAATTCATATCTCAACGCAAGCCTGACATGGAGTGCCTTTCGATAATAGTCGTATGACTTCGCGTAGTCTCCAATTTTTGCATAGACCATTCCAATTGTATTGTATGCATTCGCAAAGGTGCGATTTGGTTTTTGACGCTCCAGCTTCGCAAGAGATCGGAAGGACATTTCCAATGCATTATCATAAAGGCCTTTCTCAGAATAAATGATGGCCAGGTTATTTCCAGCGGTCACCGCGCTTGAAGTGTCTTTCAAAGTTTCGTAAAGCCGTATTGCTTCAGAATAGAATTGAATGCTTCGATCTGCATATCCCATCGCCGCATTAACCATCCCCAGGCCATTAAGGCCCGACGCGCGCGTTGCGTCGTTCGGGCCCCGTTTCACCATGAGGTTGAAGTAATGGAGCGCACTATCGAACTCGTTTTTCTCGTAGTGAGCCATCGCAATGAAATACGCCTGGTATGTTTCGGCCGCTACACGCTGTTCTGTCCGTGCTTTATGAAAAAGGGATTTCAGACTGTCAAGCTTAGTTTGGGCGTGACAGAAGAAAGACACGCACATTGTGAATACAAGGCAATGCGAGACTTTCATGAAATCGGGGTATTGTTAAAGATAAAAAAAGGCGGGCAATTTGATTGGCCCGCCTCAAGGAACTACCTGTTGCCAGGTTATCCA
>DASRSO010000079.1:0-29628 GCA_035656375.1 Cyclobacteriaceae bacterium
TACCCGCGCCCAGCCTTTCACTTGAAAATATTTTTTTGTCAATCCGAAGCTGAACCAGATACAAGCGACTCCTATGATGAGCGAAAATATAAATACAGCCATTTTTTTTATAGATCGGGGTTTCATAAAAACTTAAGGTAATAAAAATCATAAGTGAAGATTTTGTTTGACCTGATCTTTTCACCCGCTACATTTTTCTGTTCCGTTATGAAACATGAGTTTGGCTCGCGATGATAATGATCCTAAATTTCAGATCAACAGGCACCCAATGTTAAAAGAACCAGCAGATAAGTATCAGATCCTTCTGAAGGGCGGCGAGTTTCAGGAGCCCGCCGATACTTTAGAAAGCTGGATGAATTTTCTAACTGATCCGGTCAACCTGCGGCCTGGCCTACCCGAACTAACGGTGACACGCTATAAGCACCGTGGACTCTGGGGGTTTTATAAGATCTCCGTTTCATTTGATGACACAAAAGCATCGATGCGCTCGCTGTGCGTAGAGGTGTCGGACTCCGAAGACATTTTTTATAAAACTGATGCTAACACTCCCAGGAAAAAACTGGTCGGTCCTATTTCACGGGGACCTCACCTGCATTATTTGAAAGATTGGATCGTTCGGATCTTCACTCAAACGGAGCTGGAACATCTCGGTGTTGAATTCTTGAATGCTGAATTGCCCGACCTTTTCGACCAGTTGCCAAACCTGAAAACGGTAAGCTTTTTCAGATCGGGGCTTATCGCCCTGCCACCAAGTTTTTATAGACTTCCTAAGTTGAGAAGTCTTGATATCTCGTCGAGCAGCATACCCAAGGTGCCTCTTGAAATGGGACAGTTGCAAACACTCCGGTCCTTAACATTCTCGCAGGCTTGCCCTCCCGCTGTACTGGCGAGCCTTCCCCGATTAACACATCTCACTTGCTCTGGCGACAATTTCAACATACCTGCAGAGATCAATCTGCTTACTGAGCTGGAATACCTGCATGTGCGGAGTATGGTCTCAGCACCTGGTAATTTCGCGAGCTTCGGGAAGCTGGAATACCTATACATTCATGCAACCGGAAACCCGGCGGTGTTCAACTTTGAAGAGGCTAACCTTCCGGCTTTAAGGGAACTCGACACCAACTGCACTGCAGCATTCACCAGCTCCGTTGCCATTTTTCGAAATCTTGAGCGATTGATCCTGGGAGGTAAACCATTACCTGCACCTGTTCTTGAAACGTTGACAAAATCAATCGGGCAATTGCATGCACTGAAGCATTTGAAGCTGTCGGGGCTGGGGATTACAAACATCGAATTCTGTCTTTCGCTTCCGAACCTTGAATCGCTTGACCTAAGCAGGAATGCTATAGAAAGAGTTCCTGAAGGATTCGGCAATCTTCACGGTCTAAGGTTGCTCGACTTAAGTACAAATGCTATTGCTGATATACCTGCCGATCTAAAGAAGCTCGATGAGTCGGGGGTTCTTCTTTTGAAAGACAACCCGGTTCTTTTTTTGACGGAGTTGAAAGCCAGGAACGTAGCAAAACAGAAAGTCATCTTGCGAGGTGGAGAGCATGAGATGATAAAGGAAACAGGCGAAACATTTGTTGAGTGGTTAACATTTCTTACTGATCCGAAAAACCTGCATGCCGGTTTGCCAGATCTCACGATAAGTATAGACGGTAGAAACCTGGATTACAGTACCATTAGCGTTTCATTTGATAGCAGGAAGGCGTCGTTACGTTCCCTGAAGTTTGACTTGACCGATTTTTCCGTGGGTGATATAGACATCTTCCAGAGCGTTGATAAGCATACTGCAAGAATCACGTCCGCAGAGACCGAATTAGTAAACCCGCATCAATTGAGGAGATGGATATTCAATCTGTCTCTTAACACCGAACTGGAAGAACTACGAGTGCCGTTTGTGAACACCGAGTTACCCGACGTGTTCGGTACGTTAACAAAGTTGAAACGTATTGATGTAAGCGGTTCAAATCTTACGAAGCTTCCGCCGAGTTTTTGTCGACTGTCGGCGCTGGAAACACTTTTGCTTAACGACACACCGCTGTTGGAATTGCCTGACCGGTTCGGCGACCTTTCAAATCTTGTAAGTATCAATTTGAGCAGATCGAAAATCACCCAGTTGCCTCCGAGTTTCGTTCAACTTCAGAACGTAGAAAACCTTTCGCTTGACGATACACCCATAACCGATCTCTCGTATCGCTTTAATGCGTTATGCAATCTGAAACGTCTTTCTTTAAATGGCTCGAAGCTTAAACAACTGCCGGACGGATTGCTTGAGCTACCGGCGCTGGAGGAAGTTTTTCTTGAAAGGACGGGGATTACAAGGTTGCCTTAGGCAGATTTTTTTGGTCCAGCCGATTGATTTTTTCACGTTTTATCCTACCTTACTTACTGAGCCCATTTCTGCTTCTTATCCCGAAGCGGAAATGGGTTTTTATTTATACCCCATCATGCAAGACTCGGCAAATCACACAACGTTTGGTCGCTTCCTGGCGCAGCAGAATGACGGCAAGTTTGAGATCTATAAAAGCGAATTGGACAAACTAAAAGAAGCTAATCAAAGCTCTTCGGCGCTTGACAGCCAAAAACTCCGCGATGAGATCTCAGACATAAACCAAAAAATTATCGCCTACAACAGCGAGATCATTAAACGGACAGATCCTACCAACGGAAAAATCAAATTACTTGACGACGAGGTCAACAAACTTGAAGGTCAGATCTATGAGATAGATCGGGACAAAACAAAAGCAGAAAAATACAGCACCTTTAATCTCTCAAGGTTGATTATCTATATCGCCTTTATAATTCCGCTATCGTTCTATCTGATATTCTACTACACGGCCATTTCAAAGTCAGTATTCAACGGACTCAATCCTGACTCTATAATAAATGGGGAGAACCTGAGTCTGCCGATCCTTCCCGATTTTCAGGAGTTAAGCGATGCCTTAAAGACCAATTTCATGCTTATCCTGATCCCATTTGCCTTTTTCTGTTTTGGACTGGCACTTCATATTGTGATGGAATCAAAGAATAAATACAAAGTATTGTTTATGGCCGCTATCACCGCTGTTATACTGACTGCGGACTCCGCGATGGCGTACAAGATCCACAGCCAGGCTCTTTTGGCTTTATCCCTGATAATGGACAAAGCGGATATTGCCACATTCATAGAATTGACGTGGTACCTCGATATAAACTTCTACATTGTTTTGATCCTTGGCTTCGTCGTGTTCGTGATCTGGTCTATCATATTTCACGCCATTCTTGTTGAGTGGTCAAAGAAAAATGTAGCACGGGTACTCCGCAATCAAGTGCTCGTATTAGAAAGCGATATTAAAGTTGCTAAGGCGGAAATCAATGAGTACAAAGAAAAGATTGACCGGTGCGAACAAGAACTGAAAGATGCTCAAAAGAAAAATCCTCATGGGATAAATGGTTTGATAGCAAGTATAGAAGCCTTTACAATTGGATGGGTCGAATTTCTGGACAACGTTATGCCTAAGCGGGAAGAAAACGTGAAAGAAGTCAAAAACCACAAGGAATCATTCATTAAATCACTTAAGAACGATTAATCACTATGAATCTGATTAAAATAGTTCTAGTGTGCGTTTCGCTGTTTGTTTGTTGCAGTTCGGGCGACCGGTCGAGCCATCAACAACCCGCAGTTCCACATAATTTCATTTTGTTGCTTGATCTTTCAGATCGGTTACAGGATCGAAATCAGGTTGACCGTGATATGAAAATCATCACATCAATCTTCAGCGCTTTCAAGTCGGCTGTGAAAAAAAATATGTACATCCGATCATCTGATCAGTTTAACATAATTGTTGCTCCTCAAAAGAACGAAAATCAACGTGATATTATCCAGATGGAAAATCAGCTTCAGATCAACCTGAAGTCATTCACCACCGGCCAAAAAAAGAAACAATTCGATCTCTTTGAACAAGGTCTCACTTCGCGGGTGAAAACCCTCTACAATTTCGCTGTTCGAGGCAAAAAAACTTCCTCCGACTACTTTGGAGCAGATATCTGGAAATTTTTCAACGATGATCTCCAGGACATAATCGTTCCGGGTGCGGTCAATCACTTGTTCATTATTACTGATGGGTACATCTACTTCGAAGACTACGGCAAAACGCAGCACACAAAAAATCGTCACTCGTCGTGCAAGTTCATGAGTGAGTTAAGGGAGCCTGATTGGGAGGAGAAATTTGATCGCGAAGATTACGGCATAATACCCACAAGCGGGAGCTATCCAAATCTTGACGTTATGATCCTGGAGATAGATCCCGAACCTGAGTTCCCCGACGAGTATAGCATGCTTACCAAGATCTGGAAGAAGTGGTTATGGGAAATGAAGATCAAAAAAGTTCACATCACGAAAATAGGACCGGTTGATAAAGTGAATGAAGACATCTCCGAATTCGTCGGTCTTTCTTTGACGAAAGTCGGATCGCTATCCACTCCCGAAGGTATCCCGGAACCTGCCAACGGAGCTAAGTTGGAAGGGAGATTTATCGGTACGATGGAAGGGTACAGTCGCGAACTGGTAATCGAAGAAGTATTTATCGATGACGACGGAAACTCGAATTTTGTTTATTCCATCAAGGGACTCGGCTCCCAGGAAAAACATCGCAACGGAAAATTGAATGGATCTGACTATTCAATTGAATTTGAAACCATCGGCGCTGGGCACTATGAAATTAAGAATGGAAGGTATGTATTTATGTCTTCGAGAACGTCTGAGTGGACTTTCACTCAAATTTAGTCAACACTGGTTGGCAGGACTGGTCATACTGGTGTGGTCCTGCCAATCCTCCGATTGCGCTCAAGTTCAAGAACTCAAGTTTCGTATCAATCAGGATAGTATTCTGATGGCAAGTCTCCACCAAGAGACGGACGAGATCAATGACCTACTTTCCCAGGCCGATCATCTAAACGCTTTCCTTAGTACCCAGGAATCAATCAGCAAACACACCGCGATAAGCAAAATCCAGAACATGGAAGATTTGCTGGATCTTACTTTCAAGAAAATTGATAGCCTTGAAGAAGCTATCAAGAACAGCTCATCATCCCTTCGGGGCAATGCCTTTGTCAAGAATAGCATGTCATTGAAACGAGATCAGGTTGCATTTGCAAATGACTATTATCAACAACTGGAGTTAAATATAAAAATGCTCACTGGGCAGAACATCAATCTTGCAAAAGCTTTAAAAGAACGAGACCTTATTATCGCTGAAAGAGATCAGACAATCGTGGATCTTTCCAACGAGCGAGACACCCAGCAAGAAGAACTAAACGATCTAGCTTCAAAAGTCACCGTCGCCGAAAAAAATCTCAAGGAAAGCGAGCAACAACTTAAAGTTCAGAGGGAACAGATAACAAAAGAAAAAGCAGATTTTTATTACGACACAGGAGTGGAAATGCGCGACATGTTTGATGAGACCGGCACATTCGGCACAAGAAAGACCCGGAAAGAATTGATCAACAAGGCTTACTTCTATTTGCAAAAAGCACAGCAACTCGGCCACGCACGCGCACGCGGCATTATATCAGAGCTTCAATCGGACAGGAAATATTCAAAATTTATCGACTGACCCTCTGTTAACTTCCGTACTGGTCGGGCGTAATGTCATAAAGAACGGCTTAGGTGAAAGGACATGTGGACCGTCTGATTCCTTGAGCTGTGACAGGAAAGCAATACCTGCGACGTATCAATGATTGGAGGTAATAGTGTAAGCTTCCCTGAAAAGGGAACTGGTTAGCTAATGATTTCTCCCAGGTACCCGAATAGGTCCCCAACTAATTATATTTCCTTGTACCGATTTAGCCAACGATCAGGGTTTACCAAATAAAAAAGCCACCCGATTGGATGGCTTTGAACTGAAGTGATCCCGCTGGGACTCGAACCCAGGACCCATACATTAAAAGTGTATTGCTCTACCAGCTGAGCTACGAGATCCTTTAAACCCACTCAATTGACCGAAAAACCTTTGAAACTTGGTCGTTTTGGCGGGTTTTCCGTAATTGAGGGCACAAAGGTAGCCGAATATGAAAATTTACCAAAAACAGGCCTTAAAAATAGTCGTCGCTACTGGCGCTTTTCTCGCAATATACCTCCCCTCTTTCTCCCAGGTCTTCGAGTACCGCCTCAAAATGGCCGACTCACTCTACACCAAAAAACAGTACACCCAGTCCCTGGAGCTGTACCGACAGATCTTCAACGAACGAACTTACTCCCCCGCCATGCTTCTCCGTATGGCCTACATCGAAGAAGGCCTCGGACAAAATCCCATGGCACTCTACTACATAAACCTGTACTACGAACTCACGCACGACGAAACTGCATTGAATAAAATGGAAGATATGGCCACCCGCTATAATCTGTCCGGGTACGATGCCAACCGCACCGATCACATTCGTGCACTCATCGCGGAAAATAAACCAGCTATTATTATCGCACTCAGCAGCATATGTGTTCTCCTGCTGTCGCTTATGATTTATACCCTCAGAAGGAAAAAGATCAAACCTTATATCTCGTTCTCTTTCTTCATCCTTACTTCGATCTTTCTCGTTGCTTTCGTCAACTTCGATATCACGCCAGTTAATGGCATCACACTAAACGCGCCTGCGTTCCTCATGAGCGGCCCTTCACCTGCTGCTAAAGTTGTAGGGGTAATTACGGAGGGACACCGCCTGCCGATCCGAGGCAAACACGATGTGTGGGTTAAAGTTAAATGGAGAGATGGGATCGCCTATGTGAAAGAGAACCAGGTGATCGAGGTGAAATTGTAATCCTATCATTTTCCAAAGCCGGAGAGTACAGCTGCCAATAACCTCAGTATAGAAAAAATTATGTCGACCATATAAACATCAGCAGCGTTTGCGCATCGCAACCCAACTGATCTCTCTCTACCCCAATGATACGCAGGGGTAAATTATCCCGGCACCAGCACCTTTGCACCCAGCACCTTAGTAGCATCATCACTTCCCCTCAAAAACCTCACCCCAACAACCTCCTCAACGTCGTCACAAGCTCATTAAAAAGCCCCGGCTTCGTAATAAAATCATGCGCACCAAAATCCTTCACAAGCTGGATCGTATGCATGTGCGACGAGGTCGAAAAAATAATAACAGGGATGTCTTTTAGTTCCGGACGCTTTTTTATCTCAAGCAAAAACTGCTGACCCGTCATTCGTGGCATGTTGAGATCAGAAAAGATAACGTCGGCGGTGACTGACTTGCTGGTAAGTTTTTCAAGAGCAGTGGCGGCGTCTGGTACGACGGTGATTTGAATGTCTGGTGAGATCTCTTTCGCTGCTTCTATGAAAAGTTCCTGGTCGTCTTCGTCGTCATCAATCAACAACAAGTTCTTAAATCGCATCGTTCCGGTCAGGGTCTGTTCCAGCGGCAAAGGTGGGTGTTTTAACAAGTAATAGCCAGCATTTTTTCAAATTCTCTTGGCAATGCTGCTCGTGGAATTTTTTGCTCAGGAGTGCCCCCAGGTTGTACGGTTTTCCTGATGATTTTAGGTCGTTTTAAGGTTTGCTAGAGGCCCGTCATGAGACTATAGTCTACATTCACAAACCCCGGCCAGCGGCCCCCTTCGGCCTCCTGTAACCGGACAATCTTTAACCATTATAAACTTATGACCAAAAGCAGGATCGGTAGAACCTATACCAGCAAAACCATTCAAAAAATCCTCCGCAAGTACATCGCCGACGATCAAAAGAAAATCGAAAAACGGACACAGATCGCAATGCGGATAAAACTTGCACTCGAGGCAAAAGGCCTCAACCACAAAGACCTCGCTACACGCATCGGAAAACGCCCCTCCGAAATCAAAAGACTGCTCAACGCCAAACAAGACTTCACATCCGACATCATCGCACGAATTCAAACAGAACTTGGCATCATTTTTTGACCATATCATCAAAAAAGCAAAGCCATGAAAACGTTAGCCATACTACTATGCGCCTCGTTAGCGTCCACACTCACGTGGGCCCAACAGGCCGTCGGAAACTCACAAGTCAATATCGACTTCAGTAAATACAAATCCTTCACATGGGCCCAGACCGACGCCACCACCGTCGGACCCGAAGGCTACGACATCTACTATTATGAATTCGAACCCGTCGAACGTACCAACAAAAAGATGAACAAAACCAAGCGGGTCCTCAAACAAGAAGCTCAACAAGAAAAACAACCGGCTTACATCTACTCGTATAGCGTAATCATTCCCGCCACCAATGCCGACGCGAACAACGTTATCAAAGATGCAATCTCCAACGAGCTCGAAGGACGCGGCTATCGCGAAACTCCCGACAACGGCGACCTCATCGTAGTGTATCACGTTCTCGAAGGTCCCGCAACACTTCACGGTTATAACAACGACAATCCCGCAGAAGCCGGCGGCAGCCAGGTGCGTCAACCTTCCGATACCGCATCGTTCCATGTAGAACCAGGAACCCTGTTGATCAACCTCGTCGACAGCAAAACCTCACAAACCGTGTGGACCGGATTCTCTTCCGGTATGATCGATAACAACACATTCGTCACCGATGAGGTAGAACTCAAAGAAGCTATCCATTCTATTTTCGAAAAATTCAAGTACACTGCAGATAAAGCACACAAGGACTAATCTTGTGACATAATTTGTTCTAATAATCATGGCGTTAGTTTTATCTTTCGATAAAGCTGCGCCATGATCAAAACCCTCCTCTCTCCCCGACCAATCTTCTATGAAACCGGCCTCGCCTCAATCAGGATCTTCGTCGGATTAATGATGGCCTACCACGGCTGGGAAGTGTTCAACCCCGAACTCATGAAAGGCTATACCGATTGGGATGTCATCAAAGCACTGCCCTCACCACTCCTTGCCGTCTACATCGGGAAAGGAATGGAACTCGTTACCGGGATCTGTTTCACCCTCGGATTTCTCACGCGCCTCTCCGCAATATTCATGGCAGTGGATATGTTGTTTATCACGTTTTATGTTGGCGAAGGAAGGTTTTGGTACCAGGAACAACATCCCTTTCTGTTTGCCCTGATAGCAATTATTTTCTTTTTCACCGGCCCCGTCAAGTGGTACCTCGACCGCGATTGATTTGCTTAACAAAATATAAGCATATATCTTGCATATATGCTCCCGCGCTGGCCGCTCAAAATCCTTAACCTCTTCTGCCCCTCCGAGCTCGTCGAAGAGATCGAAGGCGACATCGTCCAGCGCTTCCATCGCGATGTTGCAACCCACGGCTACTCCACAGCCCGACGCAAAATGATCTGGAACACCTTCCGCTTCATCCGCGGCGGCATCATACTCCGAAACAAAATCTCATTCTCAGCAATCAGCTCTTTTATGATACCCTACTACATCCGCGTCGCATGGCGAAACATCGCCGGCAGCAAATTCTATAGCTCACTCAATCTTCTCGGCCTTACCCTCGGCCTCGCCGTCGGACTTCTCATCCTTCTTTGGGTAAACAACGAGATCAGCTACGACTCCTTTCACTCAAAACGCGACAGGATCTTTCGCCTCAACACACATCTCGAATCAAGCGGTACGAAGTTCGCCGTCGAAGTAACGCAGGCCGCCATCGGCGCTCACGCACTTACCGATGTACCCGGAGTCGAGAATGTTGTGCGCTTCACCACGCTCAACAACTGGTCGATGTTCACCTACGAAAAAACAGCACTGAAAGCAAACGAGATGTCGTTCGTAGATCCGTCGTTCCTGCAGATGTTCGACTTCGACCTTGTGAAAGGCAATCGCAACAATTTGTTTCCAACAGTTTATTCGGTAGTGCTCACACAATCGGAAGCCCGCAGGTTTTTTGGCGATGCCGATCCAATCGGCAAGACTATCTCCGGCGACAACCGCGACGTGTTTACAGTAAGCGCTGTGCTGAAAGATTTTCCGAAGAACAGCAGCATCGGTTCCGACATGTTCTTCTCAACCGATCTCCGTAAGAAGATGTACATCGACCAGGGCCGCGGTACACTCGACGACGATTGGGGCGATTACGGCTGGCGCATATTTCTCGAGTTACAACCGGGCGTTTCAATTACCGAAGTGGCCGAAAAACTTTCCCGGATCAACCAGGACCATCAACCCGGGCTCAAGCCAATCGATGCAGGCTTCTACTCACTGCAATCAATAAACGACATCCATTTATACGCTGCCGATGGCACTCCCGTGTTGTACAGAACAGTACGGATCTTTTCATTCATTGCTTTGCTGATACTCGCCGTCGCCGCAATCAACTACGTGAACCTCACAACCGCCCGTGCCCTCATCCGCTCGAAGGAAGTGAGCATACGAAAGGTGATCGGCGCCACACGATCACAACTCTTCGTGCAGTTCGTTGTACATACCTGCTTGTTCTTCCTGATCTCCGTTGTTTTTGCATTTGGCCTGATGGCCATCTCGATGCCACTTTATAATAATCTCGCCGGTAAGGATCTTCAGTTCAATCCTTTCGATCTCGGTCTGTGGAAAGTTATCGGCACGACGCTGGTTGTAATCCTCGTGGCATCCAGTATCTACCCCGCATCGCTGCTTTCGTCATTTCATCCCGTGCAGGCATTGAGAAGCCGGTTCACCATTGGTGGCTCATCGTTCAGAAAAGTTTTAGTGGTTGGTCAATTCGCATTCTCGATCGGGCTCATCATCTGCACTACAATTATTAGCCGGCAGCTTAGCTTCCTTCTTGAAAGCGAACTTGGCTTCGACAAGTCGAGTGTGTTCTTCGTGCAGATGGACAACATGTCATCACACTACGAAGCCGCAAAAGCCGAACTGCTCTCCAATCCTTCGATCGAATCCGTGAGTGCAGCGAACGGAAACATCGTCGCGCGTTGGGGTGCAACTCTCGATGTCGACTGGGACGGGAAAGATCCCAATGAGGGGTTCTTCATTCACGACATGATAATCGACGAGAATTTTATGCCATTGATAAAAATGCAATTGTCGGAAGGGCGGAATTTTATCGGTGCCGGCGATTCAGCACATTTTATCCTAAACGAAACCGCCGTTAAAGAAACTGGTATCAAAGATCCGATCGGCAAACGCTTTCGTTGGCATCGCACCGAAGGCACGATCATCGGTGTGGTGAAAGATTTTCATTTCACGCCGCTCACAAATCGCATTCAACCTTTCGTTCTTGCGTATCGCCCTTCTGCGGGAAATTTATATGTGCGGGTAAGCAACAACAACAATGAGCAAGCGATCGGTGCAGTCGAAAACATCTGGAGCCGTTACAACCCCGGTTCACCATTCAGTTACACATTCATTGAAGATTCCTACAACAGGCATTACACTTCCGATCAACGTACCGGGCGGCTGTTCACCTTATTCACCGGTATTGCGATCGTGATATCATGTTTAGGTTTACTCGGGTTGATCACATACACCGCACAACTAAAAGTGAAAGAGATCGGGATCCGGAAAGTTCTGGGAGCAACCGTGTCAACCATCGTCGTCCTCCTCACGAGAAACTTCCTGGTGCTCATTGCTGTGTCCATCCTCATTGCACTGCCAACTGCATGGTGGGTGATGGACAAATGGCTGTCCGACTTTCCTTATCGCACTGAAGTACCGTGGTGGGTCTATGGCATCTCGTGCATGGCAGCAATTGGGATCGCTTTATTCACGATTTGCTTTCAGTCGGTCAGGGCGGCTATAGAAAATCCGGTAAAGAGCCTCAGGGAATGAAACGTCGCTAAAGCGGCATAACTGGCGACGAGTACACCACACAACAAGGCTGCTGGCGGGATATATTTATACAAGAATTCCCGCCACCTTGATAGAGTCGCATCCCATAATTTCGATGATCATCATCGGCCTCGCCGTGAGACCGGTCGTGGTGTTGATCCATTTGCTGGCGCATGCGCTCACCGCCATCGCTATTACAGAGCAAAAAACGACGATCTACCTGGGCTCTTATGGCGACCAGGAAAAAAGCGCTAAGGTGAGCATTGGCCTGCTCGATGTCTGGTTTACAGTGATCCCTTTCCTTTGGCAGATCGGAATTTGCATCCCTACCGATAAGGTTCCATTGAAATTCGAACAGAAACTTTCGTACACACTTGCGGGTCCGTTGATGCCCGTGGCGATAAGCGGAGTGATCTTATTGATCGCCGCAGTCGCGGGTTTCAATCCATTTGTCGTCTTTACTCTGAACGCGTTGTTCTACGCAGCGGTCGTCGACCTGTTTATCAATTTCATCCCACGCGATAAGCCGATCTTTACCGATGGCTATTCGTTAAAGTTGTTGCTCACACGAAAAAAATATCCAACGGAATTTTTTGTTGCACTCGATGAGTTCTCGCGGCATGATTACGTGGCCGCTGCAAAACATTTTGAGAAGGCGTCGCGCATCATGCCGCAGAAGAAAAACATCCACGAGTTTTATTTGAAAGCGAAAGAGTTGGCGAGTTAGGCCGTCCTGGTTCTTGTCCAGAAGAAGTATGAGACTCCAAGCACAAGGAGAAAAATCAATGGGCTCACAAACGGTGTACTTGTTACCACATGAGTCCATATGGCTCCAATGAACACGAAAATAAATCCCGCATAAGCCCATTCTTTCAATCGTGTTCCCGCCGGCGCAAGCAACACCACCGCTCCGAGCAGCTTTGCTACACCAAGAATTGAAATGAAGTATAACGGGAAACCGAGGGTTTGAAACGCCGCCACGAGGTCGGGATTCTTTGTGAGGTACATGTATGCGCTCATTCCCATGCCGGCAGCCAGCAATCCGGTGGCCACCCAGTAGATGATCTTGTCTCTTTTCATTTTTGTCTGAATTGTTTCGACAAAATTGAAGTGAGAGTGCCCCAATCCGGCTGTGGGTTTCCTTGAGGAAAGCGCTTCCTCAGATGAAACTATCCGTGCGTTAAGTATGTTGAGTAATCAAACAATAAATACCATGACAACTGCATCCTTGACTAACAAGCCGGATTTCGCAGCTTCCGACTTGATCAACAATATTGAAAAACCAGTTAATCGCGAAGAAACGCTTAAAAACCTGTGTACAGAGGGCGAACACAGCCACCGCATGCTCGCAATCGGTGACGCTATGGACGTTCTGGGTGGAAAGTGGAAAATTCCGATCGTAGGCGCGCTTTCGATGAAAGGAAAAATGCGCTTTACAGACCTGCTTCGTTCGATCCCGGGAATCGGCGCCAAAATGCTGTCGAAAGAACTCCAGGATCTCGAAGCAAATCAGCTTCTCACAAGAACCGTAAAACAAACCAAACCGATTACGGTAGAATATGAGATGACACCCTACGGATTAACACTCAACAACGTGATCTGTGAGATCGTGGCGTGGGGTGTTGAGCACCGCAATAGGATCATGAAAGGTTAAAAAAGAGTTAAATTCGGCAGCACGACTTTTGGCTGCCTATGCTTGAGAATTATTTAAAGCTCACCTGGCGTAACCTCGTCAGGAATAGTACATACTCAATCATTATAATCACCGGGTTGGTACTGGCTTACAGTGCCTGCCTGGTGATTTTTCTTTTTGTACAAAGTGAAACCAGCTACGACCGCCAGTCACCCGACGCCGAAAGGATCTATCGCGTTATCCACGACGCCACCGACGACAAAGGAACCGTTGTTTCCGACGCCACTACATCCGCTGCTCTCGCTCCCGTTCTCGCTGATAACATTTCACAAATAGAATCTTTCGTGCGGATAACCCCCACGTGGGGTGTTAAAGGACTGGTACGGTATAAATCAAAAGCATTCTACGAACAGCGCATCTTCGGCGTAGACAGCAACTTCGCTTCATTCTTCGGGCTGAAAGTAATTGCCGGTGAACCAACGCTAAGAGATAAACGTACAGTAGCGATCACAGAGTCGATCGCTGAAAAATATTTCGGCGACGAGGATCCTATCGACAAAACCCTCGAGATCCAGGTGGGCCAGCTTTACAGGGTTGGTGCTGTAATTGAAGATGCTCCGTACAACATGCATTTTCATTACGACATACTTTCATGGATCTGGACAGAACAAGACTACGAAGACTATTGGTCTGCCTACAACTTCTTCACCTACATCAAATTGAAAGACGGTGCAAACATCGCCGACGTTGAACCGCAGATCCAGCAGCTGTACGAAAAATATCGTCCCAAACGTCTCGATCATTTCTACACGCAACCGCTAACCGACATTCACCTGAAGTCGAAAACAAAATGGGAATTGGAAGCCAACGGCAACCAGACGTTTGTCACCATTTTCATCACGATCGGGATATTCATATTGCTGATCGCCTCTGTGAATTACATCAATCTCTCCATCGTGCAGGCGTTGAATCGTTCGAAGGAAGTAGGTGTACGAAAAGTGTCGGGTGCACAAAGTCGCGAGCTGGTAGACCAGTTTCTTCTTGAGTCGACGCTCATTAGTATAGTAGCGTTCATCGCCGCTGTGTTAGTCGTACAGGGTGTAAGGCCGGTCATCAATATTGTGTTCGATCAGCATTTGTCGTCCCTGTTCAGTCTGCCTTTTTATTACATGCCGATAATTTTTGTGTGTGCGATCGGTGCCGGAGTACTGTCGGGGCTGTATCCCGCGATGTATCTATCTGCATTCCAGCCTGCCGTAGTTCTAAAGGGAATCTTCATGCCGGGAGGTGGAAACGTCTGGCTCCGGAAGTCACTCGTTGTACTTCAGTTTGCCATTTCGATAGCACTCATCAGCGGTGCAGTGCTCGTGTTCATGCAAGTAAATTACTTACGTTCGAAGGAATTGGGTTTCGACAAAGACCAGGTGATCATGGTGCCGAATATCTCCGACTACAAGGATAAAGCGAAACTTAAAGAAGCGTTCAAGAACGTAAGAGGTGTCGAAAGTGTGGGTGCTTCGAATGGGATCCTCGGTGTTGGTGTGAACTCCACCACCAGCCTTGCGGATAAAAAAATAGGCATTCGTAATAAGGTCGACTTTTCGTGGGTAGACGAAGACTATCTCGATGCCATCGGTGTCGAACTAATCGCAGGCCGCAAATTCTCCAACGCCGATGTAAAGGACGGAGCACGGAAGGTCGTCCTCAATCAAAAGGCAGTTATGGACCTCGGACTCAACGATGAAGAGGCCATTGGCGCTTTGGTCACACAGAATCCTTATGCCGATTCAGTAACATATTACGAAGTGATTGGTGTCGTAAAAGATTTCCACATCACCTCGCTCCGAACGCAGATCACGCCATACGCATTTTTCCTCTTCGGCTTCCAGTATCACAGTTACCTCACTATTAAGGCAAACTCTAACGACTACGAAACATTGCTTGCCGATCTTGGCAAAGCATGGACAGCTGCCGGCCCTCCCGGCCCATTCGAATATTTCTTCCTCGACGAACGCTACGATAGTCTTTATCGCACAGAAGAAAACTTCCAGTTGATCTTTGCAATTCTTACAGCCATCTCTATTTATATAGCGTGCTCGGGTTTGTTCGCCGTCGCATCTTATTTCATAAAGCGCAGGACGAAAGAGATCGGCATCCGGAAAGCATTAGGCGCGTCGGTATCACAGGTGACATGGCTGGTTTCGTCCGGTTTCATCCGGATGGTAATCATTGCCAATCTTATCGCCTGGCCCGTAACATATATGTTCATGGACGAATGGTTGAACGGGTTTGCTTACCGGATAAGTATAAACTGGTTGATCTTCGCGATATCGGGAGTGCTGGCTTTGCTGATTGCAATTTTTACTATTGGTGGTCAGTCGGTGAAAGCTGCACAAGCAAATCCAATACAAAGTCTCCGCAATGAGTGATCTTTTGTAGACAGGGTTCTACAAATTAAAATCCGCTTAAAGTCAAAACTGCAATTCAGTAAACATATTTCATAATGGCCGGTTTTTTGATTTCTGATCATCGAAGTCAAAAACATTATGATCTTACGAAACGTCGATCGGGTCGATTCTATATCGCACGAAGATTTCCAGGAGAGATACGTTAAACCATGCAAACCACTTGTTATCAAAAGCCTCACGAAAAACTGGGCTGCACGAACAAAGTGGACCTACGACTACTTTAAGTCTCTGGCCGGCGACAAGATCGTTCCGGTTTACGACAACTCTATTCCCACGGCCGACTCGGCAGTGAACAAGCCCGACGGCGAGATGAAGTTCAGTGAATACCTCGACCGCATTGCCAGCGGACCTACAGAACTTCGAATATTTCTATTCAATATTTTCGATCACATCCCCAGCCTCACCGAAGACTTTACATACTTCGATAATCTCTGCGGCGGCTTCCTGAAAAAATATCCGATGATGTTCTTCGGAGGCGCAGGATCAAAAGTATTCCTCCACTTCGATATGGACATGTCGCATGTGTTCATCACGCAGTTCAAAGGCCGGAAGCGTGTTATACTTTTTGACAACAGTTATTCCGACGCGCTCTATAAAATGCCCTTCATGGTGCAGAGCTACATCGATCCTGAGAAACCAGACTTCGAAAAATATCCTGCCCTCCGAAATGTTTCAGGCTACGAAACAATTCTCGAAGACGGCGAGACGCTCTTTATGCCTTCGGGCATCTGGCACTATATGAATTACCTGGAAGGTGGCTTCGCGTTAAGCCTCCGGTCGATGGAAACACCAGTGGCCACAAAGATCAAAGGTCTGTACAATCTTTTCGTCATGCGAAAGATCGACGACTTCATGAAAAGCAACTTTACACGCAAGTGGTACACCTACAAGAATGAAACTGCCCTTCGAAGAGGCAACTCTGTTACAGCTTAACTCCCTTCTTCAGGTTGTCGATTGCCTTCGCGATGTTCCGGTTACGAGTCTCGTCGGTCTTTGCCGCATCGATCGGGATGGTGAAGCGAAGCTTTGAGCTATATGAAAGTGTGTCGAAAAACTTTTGAGCCGTTTTGCTGGTCGCCAGCGCCTTCCTGAAGTCGGGGTGCAGTACCACTTCTCTTGGCTTCGTGTCGAGCTCGAGAGTTACCTCCACCTTATCGCCACCCTTCACGTTCGCCTGCTCCCGAATGGCCTGGCTTACACCGATCATGTACTTGCCGCCCATAACAGCAACCGTATTTCTATAGGTAAATTTATTGATCGTGATATTCACGGGAGGCCTTTTTCCGGCACCCAGCTTCTCCACGGCATCGTCGGGCACTACAATGCCAGCCTTGTTGCCATCCTGAACGATCGTTGTACTGAACTTGACTTTTGCCATGTCGGTTTGTTTTCAGCAAATGTAAACGACATTAAAATCCACAACGGTGGGTGGATGCGACACATTAACGCTGGTTTTGCGACATTCTCGAATTCTAACGTTTCGATTTCCGCTTCGGCACCCGTTTTGCGGAAAATTGAAGTTAAGTTAAACCTCATTTATTGTTATGGTAGTTGCAGAGAAGAAGGCTGTGAAGAAGATCCCGGAGGGGTATACCGCTATAACACCGTGGATTATTTCACCCGACACCGCTCGGGTGATCTCGTTTATGACAAATGCTTTCGACGCGGAAGAGATTCCTGGCAGTCGAATGCTGAGCCCGTCGGGCAAGATCGTTCATGTTGAAGTAAAAGTCGGCAACGCAATTGTTATGTTGTTCGACTCGGCGAAGACATGGCCACCAACTCCCGCATTCATCAGGCTGTTTGTTGACAATTGCGAAAACGCCTACAACAAAGCGCTAAAGTCGGGCGCACGTTCCGTAACCAAACCAACAATGCTTGCATTCGGAGACAAGGTTGCGAGAGTAGCAGATCCGTTTGGTAATATCTGGTGGCTGCAGGAGCGCGTCGAAGACCTCAGCGGCATGAACCCCGACGACCTGATCATTCGTTCGAAGGAACCGACAGCAGTTAAGGCGATGAAGTACGTTGAAGACTCGTTGAACGATGAGTTAAAAAAACGTTCCCTGCCGCCTAGCCTATAAGCTCTTTCAGGCTCGGGTGTACTTGCGAAGCGTTGAACTCTATGATCGAGTACTCTGCAAGTTTCCTGTTAATGAAAGGGTCTTCATTAATTATTTTTTCGACTTCCTCTTTTGATTTAGCAAGAACGAGGATGATGCCGCCGGTTCGCGGCACCTTCCGTCCTGATGCTATAAATGCATTCAACTTGTAATATTTCCTGAGAAACTTCATGTGATCGCCCATATTCGCATCGATCTGTTCGAGTGGAGCGATATAGTTCAGGTTTACGACAAACATAAGTTTACTGACCTACCGCAGGTGTGTTTGATTCCCTGGCAACCTTGTGATAAAGGAAGTATGATGCAAGGTGGGGGACAATGAACATCAACATAGCCAGTCCACCAATGCCACTCAGGTAGATCGAAGCGAACATAGCGCCGCTGAGGTCGAAGAATAGTCCCGCGTAAGCCCATTCCTTAATCCGGGGAAAACCCGGAACAAGTATCGCGATCGAACCAATCACTTTTGCCCAGCCGAGGAATGGTATCAGGTATTTTGGGAACTGGAGTTGCGTTGAGATCAGGTCGACCGAAGCGTCGTTCATGATGATATTCGGGATCGCCGTGGAGATCATGAACAGGGCGAATAATCCCGTTACCACCCAGTATATAATTTTTGTCCGTTTCATATTGATGAGGTTTGTGTGTGTTGTTTTATGGATACAAACATAATTTACGCGATTATATCCAGGTATGGCTGATCACGACAAACTCGCTGGCGATTTCCGACAAAAATGCGCGGCGTGCGGTCAGCCTCCTGCGGAAAGGTTTTTTGATTTTTGTCGATTTCTTTCTTGATTTAAAGAACCTAAACCGCATCTAATGATAAAAATTCTTACCCCTATTCTACTGCTGGTTATTTGCATTTCGGGCTTTGCCCAAAAATCGAAAGCCCCAACCATCACCCCCAACAAGAAATCAGTAATACAATCGGTTGATACCCGCAACCAGGAAATGATCGGTATCAGCGACAAGATCTGGGCTGCTGCCGAAACTGCTTTCAACGAATCCACGTCTTCGAAACTCCTTGCCGACTATGCCGAAGCCAACGGCTTCAAAGTAGATCGCGGTGTCGCTGAGATGCCCACGGCCTTCGTGGCATCGTTCGGCAGCGGCAAGCCCGTGATCGGCATCCTCGGAGAATTCGATGCACTCCCCGGCCTGTCGCAAAAAACCAACCCGGTGAAAGATCCCGTCACGGTAGGTCAGCCCGGCCATGGTTGTGGTCATAACCTCTTCGGCACCGCCAGCCTCGGCGCTGCGATAGCCATAAAAGAACTTATATCCCAGGGCAAACTGAAGGGCACGATCAAATTCTTCGGCACCCCCGCAGAAGAGAAGTTCTTTGGTAAGCTTTGGATGGCTCGCGCAGGTCTCTTTAATGATCTCGATGTGTGTATGGACTGGCACCCGAGCGCCGAAACAAAACCCGCGGTCCAAACCGGGCTCGCATTGGTCGACTTCCTGGTTGAATTCAACGGACAGGCTGCACACGCTTCTGCAGATCCATGGAACGGCCGAAGCGCGTCGGATGCTCTTGAGTTGTACACCAATGGTATCAACTACTATCGCGAGCACATCAAACCTTCGGTGCGCATTCACTACCACATCCAGGATGGCGGACAGGTTGTTAACGTTGTTCCCGACTACTCACGTCTCTGGGTTCGCGTGCGCGACACCAGGCGCGAGGGTATGATGGAAGTTTACCAGCGTGTAATGAAGATGGCGGAAGGCGCTGCGATCATGGCAAATGTCGAACACAAGATCACACTCGTATCGGGCATCTATGAATGTCTCGTGAACAGGACGGGCGCAGGATACATGCAGAAGAATCTCGAACTGCTTGGCCCGAATACATATACAGAACAAGAGATAGCTTTCGCGAAAAAGATCCAGGAGTCTACAGGCAAACCACAGGTGGGACTTTACAACAAGATCGAGCCGATGGAGGAAACGGATCCGAACGCCGGCGGTGGTTCGACAGATGTAGGTGATGTGAGCTGGATCGTCCCCACGATCCGTTTGAGTGCGGCGACGGCGCCAATTGGTACACCGTGGCACTCATGGGCAGTGGTGGCGTGTGGAGGTATGTCGATCGGGCATAAAGGCATGATCCAGGCTTCGAAGTTGTTGGCGATGACCATGGTTGATCTTTACGAAGATCCGGCGAAGGTAGAAGCAGTAAAGGCAGACTATAAAAAGAACAGGGGAGATGCACCGTATAAGGCGTTGATCCCTGACGGCCCTCCCCCGTTGGATAAAGCGAAATAATTTTACTCAGACCTGAGCGAGTCTACCGGATTCGCTCGGGCTGATTGAACTGCCTGGAACGATATCGTAAACAACGCGATCAATAACGCCGTCATTCCAGCTCCCGCGAAGATCCACCAGCTAAGATCGATCTTGTACGCAAACCCCGCCAGCCACTGGCTCATGAGCCACGCAGACACAGGCGTCGCGATCAGGAAGGATATCAACACGATCCTCACAAAATCCTTCGACAGCAACCCGACTATACTTCCCACAGTTGCTCCAAGCGCTTTCCGGATTCCAATCTCTTTCGTGCGCTGTTCTGCAGAGAACATGATCAGTCCAAGTAATCCCAAACACGAGATGACTATCGCCAGGCCCGCAAATGCATTCGACAGTTTAGTGATCATCTTTTCGCTACGATACATCCTGTCGTAATCTTCCTCCACAAATTTGAATGAGAAAGGATAATCCGGGTTAAGCTGTTTATAAACCGTTTCAAGACTTGCGATCGCTTCTTTGGTCTTGCCGGCTTCGGTACGAACCATCACCACGCCGAAACTTTCGTACTCCTTCACGTCGATGATGATCGGGCGAATGCGTTCGTGGAGCGAGTTCGTGTTATAGTCTTTAAGTATCCCGATGATGTGTCCCTTCTTGTTCCATGCCGATACCCATTTACCCACAGGATCTTTCAGGCCCATCTCTTTCACCGCCTGTTCATTTACCATAAAAGCGTCGGCCGAATCGGTTGCGAATTCACGGGAGAACCCGCGTCCTTCGGCAACGTCGAGGTTCATCAGCTTAAGGAAATCGAATCCAACTGACGTAGGTTTGAAACCGACGCTGCGGCCTTGTTGTTTTCCTTCCCATTTGATTGCAGAATTGTCGGCAGCATTCGTTTCGCGAACGCCATCATCTTCATCAACGAGGAACGCCATGGCGTGAGGTGCTTCGCTGCTCTTGTCGACCACCATTACACCGGGCATCTTTTCGGCAGCGTGTTTGAATGCCATGTAGCCATCGAATTTAGTGAGCGTGCCTTCGGTTTGAAGGTAAAGGAGATTCTCTTTGTCGTAACCGAGGTTCACGTTCTGCATGAAGCTCGTCTGCTGCGACATCACGATGGTTGCGATCAACAACAGGATCGACAATCCGAACTGGAACACCGCCATTCCTTTTCGTACCCAGATAGCATTCCGCGTAAAGGAAACGACGCCTTTCAAAACCTTCACAGGTTTCATCGACGACAGGAATAATGCCGGGTAACTTCCAGCTACAATGCCTGTGATCAACGCCAACCCAATAAGGTATTGCCAGGTTTCAACTTGTGTAAACGGTATACTGATTTGCTTGCCGGTAAAGTTGTTGAAGAGCGGCAACAATAACCATATCAACAGTATCGATATCAGTAGAGCAAAGAATGAAAGCAGGAGCGACTCTCCAAAGAACTGACCAACGAGAAACGCCCTCGAAGAACCGATCACCTTACGCACACCAACTTCCTTCGCCCGCTTTACCGATCTCGCCGTCGCGAGATTCATGAAATTCACGCAAGCAATCACGATAATAAAAATCGCCACACCAGTGAAGATCTTCACATACGCAACCCTCCCACCCGAAGGATGACCATCTTCGAAATTCGATACCAGGTACATGTCGCGATAAGGCTGAAGTCCAAGTGTTGTCGTCGTGCCTTCAAACTTTTCCATGCGCGACGCCACCAACGCGTTCAGCTTTTCCGTAACCTGTTTGACGTCCGCATCGGGCGCGAGCAACAACGTTCCAAGAACATAATTCGACGACCAGTTAAGCTTGCCGGTCTCATGAAGCAGCCAGCTAGCCAGGAAGTCGAACTTCATCGATGTGTTCGGGCCGAGGTCTTCGAACACAGCCGTTACCTGCAGGTCGAGCGAGTTCTCGCAACGAAGGGTCTTCCCGATAGCCTGCTCAGGTGAGTCGAAGAACATGTCCGACATTTTCCTGGAAATCGCGACGTTGTATCCATCTGCCAGCGCCGTGGCCCGGTCGCCAGCAACCAACGGGAAGCTGAACATGTTGAAAAAATCTTTGGTGGCGCGGGATCCTTCGAACTTATACGCCTTGTCGCCGAGCTTGAATGTCTCCGCTTTACCCCACGGCTTCATATATCCGGCGTGGTAAAATGACATAGCCTCTATTTCGGGGATCGTTTCCCGCGCATCCTCGAAAATTACATACACTCGTTTTTTCTCGTTGTTGAAGGCGACAGGAACTGTGTACAAACCGTTCACTGCGTCTTTTGTGGCTGTCCGCATGTAGACGTTGTAAAGGCGGTCGCCTTTCTCGTGAAAATTGTCGATCGATTTTTCATCATTTACCCAGAGGTAAATGAACATGCACGAGGTAATGCCCAGGGTAAGGCCGATAACATTAATGGCCGAAAACGAACGATGCCTCCACACATGGCGGAGGGCAACGGTAAGGTAATGTTTGATAAGATTCATGGAACCAAAGGTTTGAATGCGCTAACGCGCGCCCAAAATTTCGACTGGCCATGAACGGTTCAAGTTTAGTTCACTACATGGATTTGGTCTTTTCGATCCAGAAATTCACTTTTTCCTCCAATGTGCTCAAAGGCAGTGAACCGGCATCCAACACCTGGTTATGGAACTCCTTTATATTAAACCTCGAACCTAATTCTTTCTCTGCTTTCGCACGAAGCGCCAGTATCTGCAACTGTCCGACTTTGTACGACAGCGCCTGTCCGGGATTGCCCATGTAGCGTTCGATCTCGGAAATGATATTCTGCTCGCTTGCGGCCTCATGATCCTTTGAATATTGAATTGCCTGCTCGCGTGTCCATCCCTGCGAGTGCATTCCCGCGTCAACAACCAGTCGGATGGCACGGTGCATTTCGGCGGTCAGCATTCCAAACTCCTGGTAGGGATCGGTGTACAATCCCAACTCTTTTCCGAGCGACTCTGTGTAAAGTCCCCAACCTTCGGTGTACGATCCATAGTTGAGGAACCGGCGGAAATCCGGGAGCTGTTTGTTCTCGATCTTCAGCATGATCTGGTAGTGGTGACCCGGAATGGCTTCGTGCAGGAAAAGATCTTCTGTTCCAACGATACTATAGTTCTCCGGTTCGGGCGAAGGGAAATAGAATACACCGGGGCGGCTTCCATCTTCGGAGCCGGCAACGTAATTCGCCGCCGTAGTCTTCTCGCGAAACGCTTCGATCCTTCTCACTTCGAAAGCAGTTTTGGGTGCTTTGTCGAACAACTTTAGAAGATTGGGTTTCATTTTTTCGTGGATAGAATTATAGTATGCCACGATGTCGTCGCCGGTTTTAAATGGGCGGAGCTTGCGATCTGTGCGAAGGCTTTCGAGGAACGACTTCAGGTCGCCTTTGAAACCGACTTTTGTTTTGATAGCCTCCATCTCTTTCGAAATGCGATCGACTTCGGCTTGCCCCAACGCGAAAACCGAATCGGCGGTAAGGTCGACGGTTGTAAATCTCTTGATTGAAAAGTTATAGAAGTCTTTACCACCGGGAATTCCGTCGATACCCGATGTTTCGCGGCATGCGGGGATGTACTCTTTTTCAAAAAATTCTTTGAGCTTTTGATGGGTGGGGATGATCTTCTGCTCTATAATATCTGTGTATGCCTTTTCGAGGCGTGCTTTGTCTTCTGCACTGAAGTCTGTTGGCATGTTAGAGATCGGCTTGAAATACAAATGATCTTTAACGGGTCCGTGGTCGAAGCTTGCCATTTGTGGAACAACTTTTACGGCGAGTGCTTTAGGGATAACATACCCTTGAGCCATTCCTTTCCTCATATTCGCCATTGCTGTATCGCACCACACAACAAAACCATCGAGTCGCGACAGCCAGTTGTCGTAGTCTTTCACCGTCTTGAAGGGCTGGTTGCCGGTGCCCGAAGCCAGTTGAGCCACTTGCAGGGGCATCGATTGAATTTGTGTGATGGGTGTGAGGTAATCTTTGAACTTCAGTTGTTCGAGATTGATGTTGCACTGGTAGATGAGCAGATCGTAGCTGAGTTGATCGTCCTCATCGAGAGTCTTCTTATCGATGGCTTTGAGTTTGTCCTGGTACCCTGTATAGAAATCACGTACCTGGTTGCGATAGCCTATGCTTATGTTATTAGGAAGAATGTCGTTGTACCGGCTGTCGCCCGCGCTGGTGGCAACGAAGGGATAGAGTTTCAGGTATTCCTCATGGTAGTTGTGCATGAGGCTATCGAATGGAATTGCGTTGCTTGTTGTTTCTTTCGGCGTGCTACAAGAAAATAGTACCGCCGTGGCGAGTAGTGGGAGGAGGTATTTCATACCCCAAGATAAAAATAAAAAGCCCAGGCACTCACCTACCTGGGCTACCCCATTCTAGAAAAGGGGACTTTGTGATCACCCAAACTATCATCTTGACGATGAACCCATGATCACTTAGTTATTTGATGCTACGAGCGGGTATGTATTCGTAGTTTTCACCAGCACGGGAGTCAGCTTCGAACGATCTCTCGTAAGCCTGTAAGTCACACTGGTGCCGGCTGTTTTCACTTCCATCGCGAAAAATCCGCTGTTCATAATCTTGCGGACATCATATTTCTTGTTGAACCCGGCGTCTGGTCCTTTCACAACGTCCGACTGCACAAGGCCGTCTTCAGTATAAAATTGTACATCTACCGATTCGTTACTTGTTCCTACAACAAGAAGCTTAACAATTCCTTCTTTTGTTGTTGGCAATACCTTAATGGTGGGGTGGGTCGACTGAGCGTTGCTCGCAAAGAAGACTGTCGAAAGCAGAACTACGAGGCCCGCTACGATGATTGATTTTGTTTTCATATCTCTTTCTGTTTCATGCTACATGTACAACTAACGGGCACTCATCAACGGAGATGTCACAGGGTGGTAAAGGTTTGTCACGAATTGTCATGGAGTTCTTTATTTTTAGTGAATGATTACTGTCCGCCGGACCGATTTTACCGACTCTCATTTCCGGACGCTGACCGGAATGCTCGATGCCGAACTGGCGGTTGTCGATGGTGAGGATCATGCTTTCTATATGCAATTCGATGGCATCGAAAACATTAAGTATGCCGTGGTTGCTTATCTCGATAATGAGCCCGTAGGCTGCGGTGCCATCAAACATTTTTCCGACGACTGTGCCGAAGTGAAACGCATGTATGTTCAAATGGAACACCGCCGGCTGGGCGTCGCATCGACAGTAGTGCGTGAGTTGGAAACCTGGGCGAAGGAATTGGGTTACACCGCTTGTGTATTGGAGACCGGCAAGCGACAACCACAAGCGATCGGCCTTTACACCCGCCTGGGCTTCAAAATCATTCCAAACTACGGCCAGTACGTGGGTGTGGATAATAGTGTCTGCTTTCGCAAAAGCATATAATTTTTCATATTACGTTGTATGCGAAAGCTGTTTGGTGGCCGCCTGGCTACGTTCTTTCTGACAACTATTTGCGTGGCGGCGTGCCTCGAACCCTATACGCCGCCTGAAGTGTCGGCCACCGGCAACCTGCTTGCGATCGAAGGAGTGGTAAATACAACCGACGCAGTTGCAACAGTTAAGATCAGTCACCCCCTTGTAATAAACAGCGACGATGCAAGTAAAATGGAAACCGGTGCCGTCGTTTCTATAGTTACAGAAACCGGGAAGAGCTGGCAACTTCCTGAGATCAGCCCCGGCGTTTACGTGGTAAATGGCATCAATATTCAACCGGGAATCTCATGTCACTTAACAGTTACCACAGGGAGCGGGGCTCAATATGAATCGGCCGTAGTTGAAATGACGCAAACTCCCGCAATCGACAGCGTGTATTTTAATTATGACGACGATGGACTTGAAGTACTGGTAGACACGCACGACGATTCGGGCGCCTCACATTACTATCAGTGGACGTATACAGAAACGTGGGAGTATTATTCACAATTCACCTCATATCTAAAAGTGGTGCCGGGAGGCATTCAAGGTCAAAGTGTTATTCCTCGTAAGCCCGAAGAGTTTGCATCGCGATGCTGGAGAACAGTTCCGTCGACCCAGATCATTATAGCATCGACGCAAAATCTCTCTGGCGATGTGGTTAGCGGAAAGTTACTGATGTCGATACCCGTGGGTTCCCAAAAGGTAAGTAACAAGTACAGTATGCTCGTGCGGCAGCGGGTCATCACAGAAGACGAGTACATCTATCTTTCACAATTGCAGAAGACCACCGAAAATCTTGGGGGTCTGTTCGATCCGCAGCCATCGCAGGTCTATGGAAACATTAAGAGGGTGAGTGAAACAGGTGGTACAGCTATCGGATATTTCAGCGGGGGATCCTATCGTGAAAAAAGGGTCTTCAAGTCTTTCTCTGATCTTCCGGAACATTTGGCAATTAAGCCTTCGCGCACGGCGTGCCTTATTGATACCATTTGCTATAATCCACCCAATCGCAGCCCGATCAGGTGTGTGGTTGATCTTGCTAACGTTCCCCTAACCGAAAACATTATCGGCGAGATCTGGCAGGGAATAAATCTTGTGGGTTATGTGAGTACGTCCGATGCATGTGCGGATTGCCGCGAACAAGGCGGAGTACTGCAAAAACCGGAGTTCTGGTAATTGTCGCTTTTGCCCCCTTTTTCGTCGCCTTCGCACCTACGCCATTCTGCCCGGTTGCTATAAGTTTGTATCATCAACGAAAACAAAAAAGTTATGAGTACAATACAAACATGTCTGTGGTTCGATAACAATGGCGAAGACGCTGTAAAGTTTTATAAAAAGCTTTTCAAAGATGTGAAGGTTGGAGAAACCATGCGCTGGGGCAAAAATCAACCCGGTCCCGAAGGCCAGGTCCTCACGATGGAGTTCACATTGTTTGGTCAACCTTTCCTCATTCTCAATGGAGGACCGCAGTTCAAATTCAATGAAGCTGTTTCTATCATGATCAACTGCAAGACACAAAAAGAAGTTGATAAATACTGGAACGCGCTCACATCAGACGGTGGCGAAGAATCGATGTGCGGATGGTGCAAGGACAAATTCGGTTTGTGGTGGCAGATCGTGCCGAAGGGCATGACCAAAATGTTCACCGACAAGAACAAGGAAAAGTCGGGCCGTGCGATGCAAGCGATGATGAAGATGCGCAAGCTCGACATCAACGTGATTAAGAAAGCGTTCGATGGTAAATAACGGTCCTCGACCCGGCTGGCCTCGTGGCAGCACAACTACCTCACTTTAAACTTCTCTCTATATTCCAACGGTTTTATGCCGACCAGTTTCGTGAAAACTTTTCGAAACGATTTCGGGTCGGCATAACCCGTCTCGGAAATGATCTCTGAAATACTGAGATCGGTCTGTTCCAGTTTCTTCTTCGCTGTCTCGATTCGAATGTTCTGAAGATATTCGATAGGTGGAACGCCCGTCACCTGTTTAAACCTTCTCACAATATTCCTCCGGCTTGTCGGCAGGTCGCGTGTGATCTCGTCGATAGTCTGAATGCTGCCGAAGTTAGACTCAATTCTTCTCTGCACTTTCTTTACCAATAAATCATTGTGCGAATAGTCGGGACGAAATGTGCTGAAGTAACTTTGCTGATGCCGGTCTAATTCTATCGCAAAGATCTTCGAGATCCTGACAGCAGTTTCATTGCCACAATATTTTTGAACAAGGAACACCAACAGGTGAAATGCCGACGTCGAGCCGCCGCTGGTAAAACACGGACCATCGACAGTTAACGTTCTTCCCGGTTTCACAAATGATCTCGGATACCTGACTATAAACCCGGCGCAATGATCGACGTGGGTGGTGGCAAGCCTTCCGTTGAGCAAGCCCGCTTCGGCAAACAAATACGCGCCGGTACAAAAGCTGGCCATGTCGCAGCCGGAATCGAACTGATCCTTGAGCCACTTTATGTAAACGGAATTCTTTCGAAGCGTTGTTGCAATGTCCCGCGTGGTAAATGATGGAATGAGAACCAGGTCGTACTTTACCCGGCTCCTGGTAGAACGGAGCTTATAGTTTTGGAAGTTTGTGTTTTCGTTAGAAACGACGCTGATCCTGAACGGAGCGTCCTTAGCCCTGATAGCATTTACTGTTTCGAACACGTCGAGGATAGACGCGGCCATCATCAACTTGTAGTCGTAGGGCAATACCAGCGCAATGTTTTTCAAAAACAGTAGCTTTAAGTTTAAAGATAAGATATTAGCGCCATGACCGCCTCCTCCACTCCAAAGCGAAGCGATAAGGAAGATATCCTTAAGACGTTGCAAGACTGTTTTGATGCTATACAGGCCAAAGACGCTAAAAAAATTGTTTCTCACTACACGAACGACTGCATCATCTTCGACGTGAAGCCGCCCTTCCAGACCAGGGGCGCGGTAGCATGGCGACACACATGGGAAGCGTGCCTGCCCTACTTTCCCGATAAGTTCAGGATAGAAACGCAGGACGTGCACGCATACGTCGGCACCGATATGGCCGTAGTGCATTTCATGATGCGCATCATCACCGACGATCCCACACACGACGCCGCACAAACGTGGATCCGTGGTACGTCGTGCATGAAGAAACAACAATCGAAATGGAAAGTCTTTCATGAGCACGGATCCCTGCCGTATAACCCGCACACACGCGTAGCCGATTTTAGTCTCGAAGTCTCATGAAGACTGCTGCCGTGCTCATCAAAGAACTGAAGAAGCACCAATCGGATGTCGAGCTGGAGAAGATCAAGCGCTACTTCAAGGAGGAAAGTAAGTTTATAGGCATCCGCATGGGTACGATTTTCAAGATCGCCAGTCAGAACGGCGACATGGATATTAAAGAGATCGAAAAACTTCTCGACAGTCCGATCCACGAGTTCCGTGTGGCTGGCATAAGCATCATGGATAAACAGTCGCGGAAAAAAAATACTACCGAAGAGCGACGGAAAGAATTTTTCGACCTGATCATTCGTCGTACAGACCGCATCAACAACTGGGACCTCGTGGACCTCGCGGCACTGCACGTAACGGGCTGCTACCTGTACGACAAACCGAGAGCAATCTTATATAAACTTGCGAAGTCGAAAGACACATGGGAGCGCCGCATCGCGATCGTGAGCACAGCATATTTTATACGGAAGGGAGATGTTGCCGATACGTTCAGGATCGCAGAGATGCTTGTAAAAGACAAAAACGATCTCGTTCACAAAGCGACAGGGTGGATGTTGCGCTTCGCGGGCGCTAAAGACAAGAAGAGACTGCTTGCATTCCTGGATAAGTACGCAGCGACGATGCCCCGCGTGCTGCTTCGATACTCCATCGAAAACCTTGGTAAGAAAGAGAAAGAGCACTACATGAACGTCGGGTAGCGAAAGCCCGGTAGGACAAATTCATGTTCCGCAAAAATTCGTGCGCTTTGCGGAACCTCCCAACCTAACTATCTTGTCGCACATTCCTTACCCT
>DASRSO010000080.1:0-5457 GCA_035656375.1 Cyclobacteriaceae bacterium
ATAACTCCCAACCCGGCAAAAGGTTGATGTCAAAAAGGGGGATTCCGGCGTGGAATGAGCAGAATACGGTGATTACCGTAGGATCACGAAATGCCCTTCTCTTTCGCGTACTGGATCAGCTGCGACAGCGTTGACAACTTCAGCTTTTTCTTGATGTTTGTGCGGTGAGTATCTGCAGTTCGTGCACTAATAAAAAGCTCGTCTGCAATTTCTTTGTTCGACTTACCCATTACGATCTGCTTCAATATCTCTTTCTCGCGGTCCGTCAGTTCGTCGGGACCTTCGCTCTTCTTTTGCGATAGTCCTTCGGCAACAAAGCTGGTGGTACCCGACAATACCTTATTTACAGTCGCAATAAATACGTCGCGTTCAACATTCTTCAACAGATAACCGTCGGCGCCAGCGGCAATCATCCGGTTCACGAAATGCCACTCGTCGTGCATTGTCAGTGCCATGATCTTCAGCTTCGAAAATGATTGACGTATCGCTTTCACAGTCTCGACCCCGTCCATGCCCGGCATCTCGATGTCTACTATACAGATATCCGGTGTACGAATAGTGGTCTGCAGCGCTTCGATCAGTTCTTTGCCAGAACTGAACTTACCTGCCAGCTCAAACCCTTCAATACTTTCAATTAAAGTCGCGAGCCCCGCAAGCATAAGGCGGTGATCGTCGGCGATAAATATTCGTGTCGGCCTCTTCATAGCGGCACCGTAAGTTCTGTTGTGGTACCCTTCCCAATCACCGATCTCACTTCGATCGTTCCACCCAGCAAGCCCGCACGGGTAGCCATGTTCGAAAGCCCCGCGCCGGTCGTCGACCGGGTGGTATCGTAACCCTTGCCGTTATCGCTAAAGATGAATTTTAATTGCGAGCCGATTGCCTTTAGCGACACCGACACGTGCGCCGACTCGGC
Organism: Cyclobacteriaceae bacterium; assembly: GCA_035656375.1. Lineage (GTDB taxonomy): Bacteria > Bacteroidota > Bacteroidia > Cytophagales > Cyclobacteriaceae > ELB16-189. Next base: position 917 of record DASRSO010000080.1, read on the forward strand.
ATGTTTTTGAACGTTATTCACCAGTTCCTGCGCTATGCGATAGATGTTGATCGAAGTTTGTTCGTTCACATGTAATTCGTAGCCATCATGCTGGAAATCGAAAGACGCCAGGCTTCGTGCAAACAGTTCCTCCAGCGCCGGGATCAATCCATCTTTTAATAATGAATAAGGAAGTATCTGGTGAGAGATCGACCTCGCTTCGGTAACTGCTTCGTCCATAATGTCCGACGCGCTACGAATGTGCTTTTGCAACAACAGCTTATCGCTGTCAGGGCCAACCGACTGCAGCGACATCTTTGCCGCGCCCAGCACCTGTACAAGCCCGTCGTGAAGATCTCTCGCAATACGTTGCTGCACCTCTTCCTGGGTTTTTACTATCGTCTGCAGGCGCAGGTAGTTCTGATGCTCGCGTTCTCTCTGAAGTTTGTTCCTGCTCCGGTTCCGGATTACCACCAGGACCACGATCAACATCAATACAGCGATGATCGAAGCCCCGAGTATCAACGCCTGCCTGTACTTCTGGTGTTCGATCTCGAGTTCTTTCTCGGCGATCGTTTTTTCTTTTTGCTCAGCCTCGTATTTCTCCTGTATTTCTCTCACATCACGGAGGCGTTGTGCTGAAAACGTCGAGTCTTTGTAAGCGGCCGCTAACCGGAGATTCGCATAGGCTCCTTTATAATTCCCCTGCATCGAATCGAGCATCGATCGGCGCTCATAAAAATACTTGAGATACACGATGTCTTTCAAAGACTTTCCAATCTGCAATCCCTCGTCCAGCGCCTTTTTTGCTTTCGGGAAATCGTTCACCATCATGTAGGCTTCCGAAATATTCAGCAGGTCGTTTTGCAATTGTCGCAGCTGACCCAGTTCACGTTTGATCCGGATCGGCTCCTGCATGAACTCAAGTGCCTCCTGGTATTTTCCCTGTCCAAAAAGCAATGTCGACATCGATGAGAGGACGTATCCTCTAAGCGGTAGATTTCCCGAGATGTCCGTAATTTTTTTAGCCCGCTTCAGGTACTTTTCAGCGTTTACACCGTCGCTCTCAACCATGTATGTATTCGCAAGGCGGCCGTAGTTCCGCGCGAGGATATTCGCATGCTGCGATGAATCGCACAACGCGATCGAACGCTTATAAAAACCACGGGCATTGTTCATATCGGGATCGTGGCTGAAATATATGCCGCCCATACTGCTGAGAATGATCGCCATGTTCTTGCGGTCGTCCAGTTTCGTGGCGTTGTCCAGCGCCCCCTGCAGAGCCTTTAATGCGAGGTCGAATTGATTTTGTGTTTGCCAGTACTTCGCTTCGACCTGCAGGTTTTTCATGAGATTGAAAGCACTCGTATCGAGCGTTTTGCTCCGTTCCAGGTATGCCAGCACAGAGTCATAGCGCCCGGTGGTGATATTTACAGACGTCATTCCGTTAAGGGCACCGGCCATGACCTCGTGATTAGTTGCCAGTTCCTTTGCCCGGGTATACTGCTGCAATGCTATCGAAAGGTATCCCTCATCTTCTTTCAACATCCCGCGATCCAGGTAGGCTTTTGAGGAATCCACCGGGAGTTGTGAAAAGAATACGATAAGGAGATGGAGCATGCCGCAAATTACGCTTTTCGCCCTGATGATGATTTACGGGGATTTCCGTAGTTTTCATTTATGCGGATTGTTGCCCTCTTTTTGGTTTTCATCACATCGACTTCGCTGGGACAAAAAGAAGATGCGATCCGATACATTGAAAGTCACAAAGCTGAGTTTGTCGCTTTGTCGGACAGTATCTGGAAACTCGCTGAACCATCTTACAGGGACGAGCGATCGGCGGAACTGCTGTGGAGAAGATTTGAAAAGGAAGGCTTCAACGTAACTGGCAATGTGCTCAACATGCCCTCGGTGTTTATTGCCGAATATGGCACGTCAAAACCAGTGATTGGATTGTTCGGTGAGTACGATGCAGACCAAAATGCAACACATGGTGGTCATCATAATTTGTTGGGTGTCGGTTCGATGGCTGCTGCGTTTGCGATCAAAAGACTTATCGACGAGAAGAAACTCTCCTGCACAATAAGATACTTTGGGTCGACCGATGAAGGCGGGGCAGGGCTAAAGAGGTTTATCGCTGCCGAAGGGTATTTCAACGACCTGGATCTTGGTATTTACTGGCACCCATCCCCGGTAACGGCTGCCTCAACACGAAAGTGGGACGCACTTACTGAATTCCAGGTGCCATTATCCGACACACATTTATTAAAGGAGTTGAACACTACGGGCTACAAACTCACCTTCAAGGAAACAGATGTCCGCATACAATGCGCCTTTCAAAAGACATGCGATTCTTTATACACATCTATTGCCAGGGGAAGAAATCTTGTCGTTACCAAAAACATACACCAGTTCCTTCCGAACGTCACGGCTATGAGGGTAGTGCAGAAAAATATGGAACTCCTGGGATCAATTACTTATAGCGATGCCGAGAGACAGTATGCAAATCCTGACGATCTCTCGGATAAGATCCCTACGTTTTCAGATCAATCGAAAGCCGGTAAGATGTATGGCTACAGTAGCGACATCGGTGAAGCGAGCAGGATCGCACCTGAAATTTACTTCGTGGTGAAAACTCTTCCGTTTGTGAATATGCACACACCGCAGGCTGCTACCTTCAGCAATCACCCGATCGGTCACAAGGGAATGATCCACGCTTCGAAGATCATTGCCCTTACGATCATAGACTACGTGAAAGATCCGGCTCTCCAGGAGGCCATCCGTTCAGACTTCGAACAGAATGTGAAATAGTTAGTCTTTCTTAACCAGCACAAGCTGACCCATGTGATAGGCCACGTGGTTTGTGCGACTGATCAATACACTGAGTTTATTTCTCGTCGGTTCTTTCGCAAGATCTTCAGCGGTCATGGCTGTGTGTTTGTCGAGCCATGCATCGACTGTGAGACCCTGGAAATTCTTGTTCAATGCAGCGTGAGTTTCTTTCCATGCTTTGCGGATATCGGCCGCCGAAGGGTGGGGCAGAGCCTTATCAGGGTTGCGGCTGAAAACGTCTTCGAATGACGGGTACATCCTGGGTCCGAAACCAAAGAGAGTATTCATCGTATCATTTGAAGCGGTGAGGTGTCCGTAAAGGTAGCCGATCCGGTTTCGACCGGGAGCCACTTCTTTTTCGAGATCGCTATCGCTTTGTGAGTCAAAGAATTTTTCAGCGCGGGTGATTTGCTGGTTCCAGGCCTTAAGGGCCATGTCGACGAGGATTTTGGATTGGTCCATGAGGGAGAAGGTTGGTTTAGTTGGAAGAGGAACAGGCACCCGGGCACGATAAGTTCTTCGGCTCGATAAAAGTTATCCACAAAATTTTCATTGATATCTTTGCCCCATGTCCACCAGAACCAGCTTTTACCAGCAACGCGTAACCTCCCTCCAAACTCAACAGTCCCTCATCGACCGCAAACTCCGCACGATCTCCCGGATCCGTGTCGCTCTCTTTTTAGCTCTCGTTGCCTCAGCTGCCCTCGCTATATTTATAAACTCACTGTTTGCATGGGCCATCATCCCAATTTTTATAGCCTTCGGCTTCCAGGTGAAGCGCTACTCTAAAGAATTCAACGAAGCCGAGATCTGCCAACGCGTTCTCCAACTGAACGAGAACGAACTTGCATTCACCAACGGCGACAAATCAGTATTCCCCCACGAATCCGTCGACGCCGAAGGACACATCTATGCCACCGACCTCGACATCTTCGGCAAAGGCTCGCTGTTCCAGGCCATCGACCGGACCTCGACATGGGAAGGCCGTGGTCTCCTCGCTAACGCATTGCTAAGTCTTCCAAAAGACATCGCCACGATTAATGATCTTAAAGCAGTCACCACCGAGCTTTCCGAAAGCATTGACTGGCGACAACGCTTTTATGCGATCGGCACTATGGCCGGTGAAAGTCCGAAAGACATGCCCTCGCTTCGTCAGTGGGTAGATCAACAAGACTTTTTTTTAAAACGCGGCTCATGGATATGGATTGCGAGGATCATCTCAGCGATCTCCTTGTTGTTCATAGGGTGGATGATATATGTCCAGCAGTTTTATGTTTTCTATTTCATGGGATGGGCAACTATTAACCTTGCGATTCGAGGTATCTTTTTTGAAAAAGACCTCAAAGTTTACTTTGCATCGCTCGGATATCGTACACGCCTGTTTAAAAAATTCTCCGACCTGTTCGACCTGGTCTCGAAGCGACCATTCACGTCACGCCGTGGAAAAGACCACCATAGCAAAGTACGCGAAGCCTCATCGGCTTTTCTGGAGCTCTCCCAACTCTCGAATCGTGCGGAGCAACGACTAAATGGCCTGGTGGGACCATTAATGAACGGACTCTTCCTGTTCGACATCTGGAACGTTCACGCGATCGAACGATGGAGAGCGCGATATAAAACGCATGTCGACGGATGGATCATCGCCCTCGCTAATATTGATATGTTGTCGAGCCTTGCTAACTATCGGTTCAATCACCCCGAGTTTAACGATGCAAATGTCGTTACCGGGA
>DASRSO010000081.1:0-21781 GCA_035656375.1 Cyclobacteriaceae bacterium
ATAAGAGAACCTGAGGTCGTAATTCGCTCCGTGTGCGGAAACTGCAACGTTGTTGGTTGAAAGAACGCCGGCTTCCATGAAGCGCTTAAGGTTGTCTTTACCGCGAGCTACCCAGGGTGTTGGCTTGATGTTGCCGGTGAAAGTTGCACCGCTCGCGAGTGTAGTTTTATAAGTTTGATTGGGCGTGTACTCACCATCGTACTGGGGGATCAACTGGCCTTCGAACTTCGGTCCCCAGATATCATAATCTGAGTCGTACAATCCACCGCCTTTACCATCTGCGAAAGCGTAACGACCGTGATCGCCAGGGCCGTACTCGTCTTGCACTTTAGGGATTGTGAGGAAACCTTTTTCGATCATTGTGGAGGTGTTGAACTCAACCGAGAATCCACGCAGGTCCTTCGATCCTCTTTTAGTAGTGATCTGGATGGCGCCATAGATGCCGCGTGAGCCGTAAAGTGCAGAAGCTGCGGGGCCCTTCAATACTGTGTAAGTTTCGATATCGTCGGCGCTGATGTTCCATGTGTCGGACTGGATCGGAACGCCGTCGACAACAAACAATGGCTTCTTGCCACGAAGATAGATGTTGGGTGATCCGAGGATCTCGGCACTACCGGCAACGGTGAGACCGGCAACTTTCCCAACAAGGCTATTGACCGGGTTGGGTTCGCGGGCTTTCACGATGTCTTCGCCTTTGAGGTCCTGGACAGAGTATCCAACTTTTGCTTTGTCCTTCTCGATACCAAGAGCGGTAACTACCACTTCCGAAAGTTGTTGCGCATCCGATGCCAGGATAACATCGAATGTTGAGCGACTACCGACTTCCATTTCCTGCGAGATGTAGCCAACGAAAGAGAATACGAGAACATCATTGTCGGAACGAACTACGACTGAGAAATTTCCAGAAGCATCACTGATCGTTCCACTTGTAGTTCCTTTTACAAGAATGTTTACACCGGGCAGTGGCGATTGATCGTCGCCTGAAACTATTTTACCGGTAACGGTGCGCTGCGCATGTGCAGCGAAAGACGCCACTAAACATAGACAGAAGGTGAGGAAGATTGATAAAGATTTACTCATAGTTGGGGAGTTTGTGTTGAACGCCCCAAAAGTCAACAGAAGGTTTGATGGAGGGATGAGAGAAAAGTTATCGAAGAGTTAACTATTGACGATCCAAAAAATAAAGCGATAACAATTACATCACTTCATTTATAATTTCTTCGGCGAGACCGAATGAAAGTGTCATTCCTGCGCCCCCAAGACCATTAACAATCTTAACATTGCGTTCAGGATCGATTATAAGATGACCACCATCGGAAGTTTTCGGATAAGTTCCATTCCATCGTTCGATCACCTGAAGCCCTTCGAAGTCAACAAACGTTTTCAGGTAGTCAATAATGCATTGATTGATCTTTTCTGAGTCGAACGGATCCAGCGTTCTGCCATAATGGTGTGAATCGCCGATGATCAGCTCACCGTAGTTATTCTGCGACACCAACACATGAATTCCATCTTTCTTATAATCAGGATTTAATTCATCGTAGCGGGAATCGACCTTTTCGAGCGACGGACATTTTTTGAACGCCTGGTAATGACGCAACGTAAGACCTGCACATAGCGACGGGCCGAGGTCGATCGGCTTAGAGGTAACTGCCTTCATCATCTGCAGCTTACACTTCGTCATCTTGTGGTCGTTGAATACCTGCGGGTATAGGGTCTCGAAGTCGGGACCGCTGCAAACAAATACTTTGTCAACCTTCCACGTTTCTGTAGCAGTCTTTATGTGAGGCATTTCGATGGATGTCACCGCAGTGCCGAATCTCAATGTGAGTCCGAATTTCTCTTCGAGCCAGAGCGGGATCTTCCTGATCGCTTCGCGTGAATACACGGTGGCTTCGGTGGTACTCCATAGCGCCCCTTTAAGGAGATCGGTGCGAATGCTCTTCGACTTCATCGAGTGAAGGACAGCCTGGTTGGCACTCAATAAAGTGATGTCGTAAGGCTCGTCTTTATACATGTCGGCGAATTCATTCAGGACATCCCACTCGTCGTCGTGGTATGCAAGATGAAGCGACCCGTTTGGTTTAAGCCAGATGCGGGCTTCATCGGCAACTTCGCTCCAGATCTGCCGGCTTCGCAATGCACGACGAAGACCGGCGCCAGGTTCCTGCCCGATCGGCCAAAGCAATCCGAAGTTTCGCACGGAGGCACCGACAGCAAACTGTTCCCGCTCGAACAATACAACCTTATGGCCTTTGCGAAGTACTGCAAGTGCGTGGGCGAGTCCAACGATACCGCCTCCAACGATGGCCACGTCGGCCGATTGCTTTGTATTCATTTCAAATAATTCGTTGCAAACTAATCATTCAACAATTACCGCCACATTAAGCAGTTGTTATACCAATTAACCAAAACGTCATGTGATGTTCATCACGTGAGAAAGGTGGCGCGGTATGTTCGGGTAAAAAAAATTGGACGCGTCTTTTCTAACCAAATGGCTTTCGGGATCGAATAAACTCGTTTTCACCATTTACACAACGTTGGCGGCATTCCTCCTCTATACGTGCGTCTACGGCTTTCGAAAAACATTCGCTGTTGCAACGTTCGACGGAATAGAATACTTCGGCGTAAGCTACAAGGTTTGGCTGGTTGTATTCCAGGTGATGGGCTACGCACTATCGAAATTCATCGGGATAAAAGTTGTCTCTGAGTTGAAGTCGGGTGCCCGTTTCATGGGCATCCTGTTTTTGTCGTTGATGTCCGGGCTCTCGCTGTTATTGTTTGCAATCACGCCCGCCCCATACAACGTGATCTTCCTGTTCACGAATGGGCTTCCTCTTGGAATGATCTGGGGATTGATCTTCAGCTATCTCGAAGGGCGGCAGACCACCGAAGCGCTTGGCGCAGGCTTATCAGTAAGTTTTATTTTCTCTGCCGGTTTCTCGAAGACCGTTGGTGCATTCATACTTACATGGGGTGTTTCAGAAACGTGGATGCCCTTCGTAGCAAGCTTGTTGTTCACTCCTCCGTTGTTGTTGTTTCTCTGGTTGTTGAACCAGGTGCCGCCACCAGGCGAGATCGATCATGCGCTGCGTACAAAGCGAAAGCCCATGAATGGGATCGAACGGGCGAGATTCGTGGCGATGTTTGCGCCGGTACTCGTGGTACTTATACTCGGTTACATGTTGCTTACAGCCATGCGCGACTTCCGCGACAATTTCTCGGCGGAGATCTGGAATGCGCTGGGTTACAATACATCACCGGAGATCTTTACAATCACCGAGATACCCATCGCAATCATTGTACTTGCGGCAATCGGGAGTTTGATCTTCATTAAGAACAACAAGAAAGCCTTGTTTGTAAATCTCTGGATGATACTCGCAGGGTTTGCATCGACAGGGTTGGGAACATTTCTTTATATAAACCATGTGATCAATGCACCGATGTGGATCGTGATGACCGGCTTTGGACTCTATCTGGGATATGTTCCGTACAACTGCGTGTTGTTCGAAAGGCTGATCGCTGCCTTCCGTATTTCGGGCACCGTTGGATTTGTGATGTATCTCGCGGACGCGTTCGGATATCTTGGGAGTGTGGCCGTGTTGTTCTATAAAGAATTTGCGCAGCCAAACGTAAGCTGGGTCGACTTCTTTGTAACCACAACAATTACAATAAGCATTTGCGGAATCATCCTTTCGGGGATCTCTATTTTATACTTCGACAGGAAGTTCAGGAATGAAACAATAGCAGCTAAACCAAACTTAATACAATCATGATGAAAGATCCGAAAGAAATAGTTGACGAAGTCTTTGATTTGTACGCGCGATTTGGGAATGCAGACTATATAGGGGAGCCTGTATCTCAAATTGAACACATGTCGCAGTCGGCGCAGCTCGCCATCGATGAGGGTTTCGATGATGAAGTTGTGCTGGCTGCCTTCTTCCACGACATAGGTCACATCTGCGTGATGAATGCCGGTGAATCGATGGGTGGCTATGGGAAGAAAAGTCACGAACGCATTGGTGCAGATTATCTCCGTTCTTGTGGTTTTCCCGAGCGAGTTGCCAAACTTGTCGAGAACCATGTGCAGGCAAAGCGTTATCTCACGTTCAAGTACCCGGATTATTATCAGCAACTCAGTGAGGCGAGCAAGAGAACACTCGAATACCAGGGTGGTGTGATGTCGGAAGCCGAGGCGGGTATTTTCGAAAGCGATCCGTTGTTCGGGACGAGCATTTTGATGAGGAAGTGGGACGAGCTGGCGAAGGAAATCAGCATCCCGGTAATAGACATGGGCGTGTTGCGCGAAAAGGCGCTTTTGATGTTGAAAAAATAGCCCACGCGCAGCGCGAGGGCGCGCCGCAGGGCGTTTTCGTCGATGCTGAGGGTGTTGACAACCTGTTCGTGGAATGTGGATAACCTTCCGGTAACACCCGGTAAATTACAGGATAACATTTCAAACCCCTATGAAAAAAATCTCGGGCAAAGAACTCCGTCAGAATACTGAAAACACAATCAACGGACTCCTCACCCAGCTGGAGATCGACGCTCCATCCAAGCGCACAAGGAAGATCGTTGAAAAAGTATCACGCAGACTTTCGAAAGGATTGAAAGCGGAGATCAAAAAGCAACTGAAGAAAAATCAGAAGGCTACCAGGAAAGCCACGAAAGTTACCTCGCTTAAAGCTTCGGAAGCGAAAACGACTGCAGCTTAATTCGTAATACATCCATAACGCGATCGTCACCATAGGGTCTACTTGCGACCCTATTTTTGGTGGATGATGACGCAGCGTTTTTTTCTGAGGGCAACAGGTTCCGTGTTGCTGATAATTCTTCTCGCGGCTATCATTATTCCCCGGGGCAACGATGTGTTGCTCATCAACGGCTTTCACAACGACTTTACAGACAGGTTCTTTACAATCATTACCCATGCAGGTGATGGAAAGGTATTCGTACCGATCATCATCCTCATGTTGTTCGTGCGCTTCAGTTACTCACTGGTGGCATTGTCGGCGTGGGCTGCGCATGGCCTGTTGTGCAGTGTCCTGAAACGTGCAGTATTCCCGGAAGCATTGCGTCCTGCGGGGGTTCTTGATAAAGACTTATTGTATTTCGTTCCGGGTGTGGATGTTCACACTAACTATTCATTTCCATCGGGACACACGGCAACGGCGTTTTGTTTTGCGATTGTGATCTCCCTTGTGACGCGAAATAAGATCGTATTCTTTATATCGATAGCAATTGCACTCGTCGTGGCTTATTCCCGGGTTTATCTTCTACAACATTTTTTAATGGATGTTGCCGCCGGTGCGGTTGTCGGAACGATTACTGCATTGGCCTGTTGGGACGTTTTTGAAACTTATGGAAAAGCAGAGTGGTTAGGTCATCGATTAGAAATCCAGTTGAAAAGAGGGAGCCGAAACTTCGCGCGTTAAAGATTGTTCTTGCGTTAGCGATCATTGTTTACGGTTGGAATTTCTGGGGCACCTCGATCTACATGCTCGACGAAGCCAGGAATGCCGGTAGTGCTGCCGAAATGATCCGTCGGGGCGACTACGCCGTGCCGACCTTCAACAACGAGTTTCACGACAAACCTGCGCTTCAGTATTTCTTTATGATCGCGGGGTACAAGATGTTCGGCGTAGGACCTTTTGGAGCACGCGTGTTCTCGGTGGTCATGGGAATTCTTACCGTTCTTTCAATCTTCCTGTTCACCTCAAAAGTATTCGACGAGAAGAGTGCACTCTTCGCAAGCCTGGTCTACATCGCCTCACTTCAAATGGCCGTGCAGTTCCGGCTGGCTGTTCCCGATCCTTATCTTTTGTTTTGTCTTACCACTGCATGGTTCTGTTTTTACCTGGGCTATTCGAAAAATAACACCCGGTTCCTGTATGCATTCTATGTTCTCACAGGACTTGGCTTCCTCGCGAAAGGTCCCATTGCATTTGCATTGACCGGGATTTCGATATTGTTGTTCCTGGTATGGCGACGCGACTTCAGCTTCAAAAGATTGATGGAGTTGAAATTAGTTCCCGGCGCTGCAATCTCCCTGGCGGTAGGTCTTCCGTGGTACGTTGCTTCTGGTATCGCCACGAACTGGGAGTGGCCGAAGTATTTCTTCTTCACTCACAATCTCGATCGCTACGTAAACACATTCGAAGGCCACGGAGGATTTCCCTTCGATGTAGTTTTGATCGCATTCGCTGCACTGCTTCCAGCGTCGGTCCTTATGCCACAAGCAATCACAACAGCAATCAAAAAAAGAAATGAGAGTTTCTATCCGTTCGCACTTTCTATTTGCATTGCCGTATTAGGTTTTTTCTTCTTCTCAAAAACTTTGCTGCCAAGTTATCCCGCTCCTTGCATTGCATTCCTTGCAATCCTGCTGGGCAACTACACGGCAGCCGGGCGGCCATCGGTGATAAGCGGGGTGTTCGCTTTAATTATTTGTCTTGCAATCCCCGCCGCCGCGTACATCGCACTGGAACAAGACCCGTTGTTAAGCACGCTGACGGATAGATGGGTTATTTTTTTGATTGCCCCGGTTGGAGCGGCAATCGCTCTATACTATATAATAAAGGGTAACATGAATTATGCGGTCTATGCCTGGACCGGCAGCTTCATGGTACTATTATTAATGGTTTTCACTTTCCTCCTCCCGCAAGTCGACGCCCGGAATCCTGTAGCTCTCAGCAAAGGCATCATCGACAAATCATACTCTCTCGCCTACTATAAGAGGATAAACTCTGCCTTTGTCTTTCAAAATCACAAGCCAATTCCAAAACTCGAAACACCCGAACAACTTCAGTTGTTTTCAGAACAGCATGAAAAAGTAATGATCATCTCGACCCGGCAAGATTGGGAGGAAACAAATGTCCAGGGCTTCAAAGTAGTCTTCAGATCAAAAGACCTTTTCGAGTCACCCGAATCAATAATCGTAGTAAAAGAGTAAGTAGATTACGCTTCTCTTTTCAGGAAATCAGAGAACAACGAATCGACGATCTCATTCGTCATTTCGGCCGGGGGCAGGTTTTCGCCAAGATATTCGTTGGGCTTCGACAGCACCCTTGCCTTCGTCCTGTTCACAAATGTTACCCAGGTCTGCAAGGTCTGCGTGCGCTTCTTGTTTACCAGCATTACCTTGATGGGTTCAAGGGCTGTATTGAATTTGCGGCGGTAGTAGGCTGTTTCTCGGTCCACGGCCCAAACAACAAAAAAGGCGTCGCCGGGCGTTTACGGGAATGTTATGTTATTATTAATCGCACAGCACTTCGGCGCGTACGCCCATATTTTTCAGCAAGCCGATGAGTGAATTGGGCTCGACTGGATCGGCCTCCACCCTCAAAATATGATCGCAGTCTTCCAGGTCGAAGTTTACTTTATATCCATCAAAGTAATCCTCGATCAAATTCACAAGCTGCTTCGCCTGGTGATTGCTTGTGACGTTGGTTTTGAATACTTCTACCATAAGATCAAAATCTTAGATCCCGAATATCCTTCTCTAACAATGGCAAGCCGGAACTGAACTCATGATCATCGCCCGTCATTTTACGAACAACTGCCCGCGGTAGTTTCTTCGCGTAGCATTCTGCATGCGAAAAAGGTACCCAACGATCGCTGCGACTATGATAAATGAACACATTATCGATATCGGGCAGCTTCGAAGAAAAATCCGACCCAAACGTAAACTCTTCCATCGTCCAGCCGCGGGTTCCCCAATACGGAGCCCCGATCAGGAACAAACCTGCGATCGGCACCTGGCACATGCCTTCGGCCAGGTATTTTACAATAACAGATCCACCCAAAGAATGCCCAATTATTGCAACTTTATTCCCACCCACCGGTAAGGTCGACTGAAGAGTAAATTTCCATTCGAGGTATCGCGGGTTCTCGGGCTCGGGCATCGAAGGATGGTGCAACATGTAATTGCTGCCCAACGACTGTTGCAACGACCTTAGCAGGCCGGTGCTGCCCGAATGGTTTCCCTGTGGACCAGCGCTATGAATAAAAAATATCTCCTTCCTCATGTTCAACAAATGTAAAATCACACATGTAACTAAAACGGGTGCGAATCCGCCATTATACGGGGTTGATTACGACACATGCCTTTTTTAGATTTGAAACTATGAAGACAATAACCATCCTCGTACCCAAGGCTGCCATCCTGGGTAGTATTGAAGGCCCACGCCAGTTGTTCACGCAAGTGAACCAGTTCTTTAAAAGCAAGGGAGCACCACCTCCATTCAATGTGCAACTTGCAGGTGTTACAAAAGAGACGCCTACAAGCGGTGGACTTTACACGATACATAGCAATGTTCTGTTAGATGAAGTAGATAAGACAGATCTTATTGTGATCCCTGCAATCGACGGTGAGATACGGGGTGCGGTTGAAGCCAATAAAGATTTCATTCCATTTATCGAGAAGCATTATAAAGCAGGTGCTGAAGTTGCGAGCCTATGCATGGGCGCATTCCTGCTGGCGTCGACGGGACTGTTGAATGGAAAGAAGTGCGCAACGCATTGGCTGGCCGAGAACGACTTCAGAAAAATGTTCCCCGATGTTGTGTTGAGTGCAGAACGAGTGATCACCGACGAGCGCGGGATATATTCAAGCGGGGGAGCGTACTCGTACCTCAATCTTATATTGTACCTGATAGAAAAATACGTTGGACGAGAGATGTCGATACTCTGTGCAAAGGTTTTTGCTATTGAGATCGACCGCGAGACACAGTCACCGTTCATGATCTTCTCTGGTCAGAAAGATCATGAAGACGAACCGATCCGTAAGGCACAGGAATACATAGAGAATAACTTTTCGAACAAGATCACCGTGGATCAGCTGGCTTCGATGTTTGCATTGGGTCGTAGAAATCTCGAGCGACGTTTTAAGAAGGCGACTTCGAATACGCTTGTTGAATACATTCAGCGTGTGAAGATCGAAGCGGCGAAGATGAGTCTTGAAACTTCACGTGAGAATGTGAACGAAGTGATGTACAAGGTGGGTTACACCGATACAAAAGCTTTCAGGACAACGTTCAGAAAAATAACGGGACTGTCGCCGATCGAATACAGGAACAAGTATAACAGGATGGTGGAGGCTTAACCTTCACCATTCTATTATTATCAACTATTGTTCTTGTAGGCCATCTTCATATACTTCTTCACTTCTTTGTTAACATCCTCGATGTTCATCATCCTGAAGTAGTGATTGTATTGGCTTGTGCCTGGCACCTGCCCAATCCTCATAAAGCACAAATTGTCGTTGTACGGCTGGTCGAATGGAAACGACACGTCCATAAAATCTTTCCCTAGCCTGGTGATGTATGCAAGACGCGTCTTTGCCGCAATAGCGATCATCGACTTCGTGGGGTGAACAGTGATCTTTCCGATGTCTTTCCATGACTCGATGAAGTGCCAGAAGAGTCCTACTGTGTGTTCGCTCTTGCCGTCGAGGTAATCCGACAGCTCCTTGTCTTTACAGGAGTGTGTTTGGTTGTTGCGAACGAAGTTCTGGCCGCAGATTGGACATATCCACATGTCCGAATTTAAGATTAATTTTAAGTTACCAATTGGAAGGTCTTGCTTACCCGAACCGGCATATTGATTCTCACTCTACTGCTATGCCGTTCTTTTTTTGCCCATTCGCAAACGGTTTCCGGCTTCAAAGAGCTCCTGGGGACGGCCAAAACGGCTGAGGAATTCAGCCAGCGCTTCACAGAGATGATCACTACGTTCCACGATGGGAAGCTTGATTTCCAGGATGGCGATGTGGGCGAGATCGTGGGACTGGCACAGTCGAAAGAGTTTTCGGACGTTATTTTACCGGCCGTTTATGGATGGGCCGGAAGTATGTATGGCAACGGCCGGATGCGCGAGGCCATCGCATATTTTATGGAGAGCGCGTCGCTTTATGGCAAACGCGGCAAGCACAAGGCAGAGTCGCTGTGCTACTTCCAGATCGCACTCATTCAACATAAGGCTGAGAATTTTGCCGAAGCCAGTGAGTTCTACACAAAAGCTCTACAGGGGTCCGACTCGCTCGATCACCGCACTGCGATCAATTGCTATAACGGCCTGGCCCTCATCAAGCGGGAAGCGGGCAACTTCGACGTTGCAGAAAAAGATTTCAGGAACGCGTACAACATCGCGGTAAGCACTAAAGACACGGCCTGGATTGCCATACTGGTTGGAAATATTGGAAGCATCCACGCACGGGAAGGCCATTACGACAGCGCACTCTATTATTATAAGAGAAACCTGAATCTCGTGCGGAAAACGACCGAGTTTGAAAACGAGATTGAAACATATATCCATCTTGCCAGGATATATCTCGATAAGAACAGCCTGAACAATGCCTTCGCTTATCTCGACACGGCCGTAAATTTTATCAACAAGCGAAAGATCTCATTCAATGACTACTTCAACCCGATGGACGATGTAAATCGTCTTTATGCGCTGGCATGGGCTCATCGTGGAGATTATAAAAAGGCGTTCGACTATTACTCCCGCTTCCATGAAGTCGCCGAAGAAAAGCAGGACCGTTTGAATGGCCGGAGCCTGAAGCAATTACAACTCTCGTACAACTTCGAACAAAAGCAACACGAGCTCGACCTGCTTAAACAGATCAACCAGGCAAACATGGCTACGATCAAACAGCAACAATATCTTGAGATCGCCTCAGTATTTATTATTGGATTGCTGAGTGTGCTGGCAATCGTCACCTACCAAACGAGCAGGCAGAGGAAGAAGATGAACAGGACGCTGGAACAAACAAACATAGAGCTCGAACGGCTGAATAAATTGAAGAACAAGTTGTTCTCTGTGATAAGCCACGACCTGCGCACACCACTTGGCAATCTCCAGTCGATACTTGGTCTTTATCAAACCGGCGACCTCGATGCGAACTCAGTGGCATCGGTGGCTGGAAAGCTTGGGCAGCAGGTAAAGGCATCGGGCCACGTCCTTGAAAATCTATTGGAGTGGGCGAAGAGCGAGCTGCACGAATCGAAGAACACGCCGGCCAATATTGTACTGAGAGAAAAAGTTGAAAAGGTGCTCCTTCAGTTCGACACCGACCTGCGATCAAAGAATATTATTGCAAAGAACGAAGTGCCCGAAGAAATCCGCATATGGGCCGATCGTGCACAGATGCAGATCATCCTGCGCAATCTTTTGGTGAACTCGATCAAGTTCACAGGCGAAAACGGCGTCATAAGTATTGCGGCAACTTCGGATGATACGAATGTGAGGATCACGGTGAAAGATAATGGAGTGGGAATGACACCCGAGCAGCTGAGTAAATTGTTTCATTCCGACCAGTTGGTGACAACATTGGGTACAAACAAAGAGAAAGGATCGGGCATAGGGTTGCTGATCACAAAAGAACTCGTTATGAATAATGGCGGTACGATTGAAGCCCAGAGCTCGAAGGGAATGGGAGCCACGTTCATCATTACTCTTCCGAAGCCATGAAGAAAGAGGTTCTCGAATTAGTGGAGAAGTTGGGATTGATGCCGCACCCCGAAGGCGGTTACTACAAAGAAACATATAGAAGCAAAGCGTCGACCGCGATATATTTCTTGCTGACCTCAGATATGTTTTCGGCGTTTCATCGGATCAAGCAGGATGAGACCTGGCATTTCTACAAAGGGTCGCCACTGTATGTGCACGTGATCGACAAAGACGGCAACTACATTCGCCATATCGTTAGTGCCGACAATCCGCAAGTTGTAGTGAAAGGCGGCAACTGGTTTGGCGCAAGCGTCGTCGAAGGCTATTCTTTCACACTTGTCGGCTGTACCGTCGCACCGCCCTTCACCTTCGACGACTTTGAGCTTGCAAAAAGAGATTACCTCGCTTCGATGTACCCTGAGCATGAAGAGCTCATCGAAAGGCTCACTAGAGTCTAATCAAGGAACGAAAGCAAATGTTTTGAAAATATCTCCGGTTCTTCGACCATTGGGAGGTGTCCGCATTTTTCGATAAAGCGAACTTCGGAGTTGCGTAAGAAGTCGTGAAAGTGTAACGCCACTTCGGGAGGTGTGATCTTGTCTTGCAGGCCCCATAATAACATGACCCGATGATCGAGGTTGTTAAGGAACACTTCAACAGTATCGGTTTTCGACGACTGGATGAGAGAGCTGATGTTCAGTCTCCGTGGCGAACTTTGAATGCTCGCGTAGATCTCGTCGACCAGTTGCTCCGGCGCATCTTCGGCGTTGTAAAAGGCCGAACGCACCTGCTTGTTTATAAAATCATAATTCGTAGCCTCTGGCGACATCGCCATTTTGAAGTCGAGACTTTCGAAAAGACCGGCACTCCCGGTCAACACGATCCGGTCTACGTTGCGCGGATGATAGTTCGCATACATCAATGCTACCTGGCCACCGATTGCATGACCTACCAGGTTCACATCGCGGAGGTTATGACATTCAATAAACTCGTGAAGGACCTCCGCAAGATGACGGATATTCGTTGACTCTGCAGGGAGCTCGAAGATTGGAAGTCTTGGAACCACCACGCGATAATTTTTCATAAGGGCCTCAACAGAAGACCTCCACATTCCAAGCTTTCCGAACAAGCCATGAAGGAATATCACCGGGGGACCGTCACCCGCATCGATGTATGCCTGATTGTACAGATAGCCTCTTTCCACATGTATTAGATTGACTTTCATTCGCCGCGTTACAAGCCCACTCAAATAACGTAGTCAGAGACAAGATTTATTCTTAATGTGCGTTAGCATTTGATTAAATAACCCTTAAAATCGGTTAAGCAAACAGCACAATTTTTATACATTCAAAAAACATTACCCTTCATCATGAATAATATCCGTTTGCATTTTGACACTTTGCATAGGTAGAAGTACAGGGTTCATTCAGGTAATTTTATCAGTAAGTATTTTCATCGTCTCGAGCATCAGTTTCACTTCAGTATATAACTGCTCGATCTCATCAAGTTCCTGTTGTGCATAACTAGGCATTATCGCGGGCTACCAGGCCGAGGTCGTACGCCTGGGCCACCAGCTCGACGGGCGACTTGATCTTGAGCTTGCGGATAATATTTTTACGATGGGTGCTGATGGTATGCGGGCTAAGATTGAGCTCGCCCGCTATGATGGAAGTGGAATGACCTTTTACGATCAGGCGAATGATATCGACTTCGCGTGTGGTGAGTTGTGATGGCCATTGTTCTACGCCAGGGCGCGCAAGTCTTGCTTCCATGAGTATGTCGAAGACCTCGTTACAGAAAAATCTTTTCCCACGAAGTAACGCTTCAACACAACGGATGAGCTCTTGCTCATTGCAATCTTTGAACAGGAATCCATGAATGCCACTCTCAAGCAGCTTCAGGATTGTCTTCTTATCGCGGTTAGATGTGATGGCAATTATTGGAAGGGTTTCAAACTGTTGCCGGATAGTAATTAGATTGTCTGAATTAAATTCCCTGATAGAATTGTAGTCGATGATAAACAGGTCCGGGAGAGGATATTTGAGCCTCAGGTTGAGATCATCGATGGTACGAGTCTCGCTTACGTCACAACTTTTCGACAACAGTTGAATGATCCCGCGCAGTGTAAGGTCCTGGCCATCGGCTATGAGTATCCTTGCGGGTGAAGTTCTAACCGGGGGCATGCGTGAGGGTTTTAAGAAGTTTCGCTTCCTCGGTACCGGCAGCCGGGGCATCATGATACTCAAAACGAACACGAGGCGGGAGACTCATTAAAATACTTTCGGTTCTTCCACCTGACCTCAGGCCGAACAGCGTAACACGGTCGTGTATCAGGTTAAACTCCACATAGCGCCCACGACGGATCTCCTGCCACCGCAGATGCCGCTCCGAATACTCCTCATTTTTTCGCCGACGCACAATTGGAAGATAGGCCTCGATGAATGCGTCAGCGTTCTTCTTCGCAAAATCAAACCAATAGGCGGGCTCTCCTCTCATATAATCGTAAAAGATACCACCTACTCCCCTGCTTTCACCACGATGCTTGTTAAAAAAATATTCATCGCATTGCTTTTTAAAGGCAGGATAGAATTGACCGCCGGAGTTTTTGAACGTGTCGTGAAAATGCTGAACGTCATCTTCAAATAAATAATACGGTGTAAGATCACACCCCCCTCCGAACCAGCGGTCAATGACATTGCCCTTATCGTCGTACATTTCGAAGTAACGGAAATTTGCATGCGCCGTGGGGATCATTGGGCTTAATGGATGCACGACGACCGAAACGCCGCAGGCGAAAAAACTGCTCCCCCCTTGCGTCTGTAACTGTTGCGATAACGCCTTGGAAACAGGTCCGTGAACAGCCGACGTATTTACACCGCACTTCTCAATTACACGTCCGTTTTCCATTACACGTGTGATGCCACCGCCGCCTTCGGATCGACGCCATTCATCGGTCGTAAACTTCGTAACTCCGTCTTCTGCTTCGAGAATGCTGCACAGCCGTTGCTGGTACTCGTGGATGAACGATATGAAGTCAGTTTTTTCCAACCTCGAATCCTTTTACGGTTTCTACAAATGCAATCGCATTTTCGACAGGCGTTTCCGGGAGAATGCCGTGCCCGAGATTTGCGATGTAACGCTGAGTACCGAACCGATTGATCATCTTAAGTGTTTCTTCGCGAACCACCTCTTCATCTTCCAGCAACACCGATGGATCGAGGTTGCCTTGCAGTGTGATCGTATTTTGCGTGAGTCGTCGCGCAGCTTCAGGATAAATATTCCAGTCGATGCCCATAGCGGCAGCACCGCTGTCGATGAGCACGTCGAGCTCGTCGCCACGGTCTTTGGCAAACAGGATTACGGGCACGCGTGTATTGAGCGAATTGATTATTCTCTTGTTGTAGTGATGAGAACAGGCCATATATTCTTCCTGATCGAGCAGGCCCGCCCAACTATCAAACAATTGTATCGCATGCACGCCCGCGTCGATCTTTGCATGGAGGTAAGAAATAGTTGCACCAGTTATCTTGTTTAGCAATTGATGCGTCAGAACCGGTTGCTGCCTCACGAAATCAAGAGCTGTATCAAAACTCTTGCTGCTGCCACCCTGAATCACATAACAGAAAATTGTCCATGGTGCACCGGCGAACCCGATCAAAGGATGAGATCCGTTGAGCTCATTCAAAGTCAGCTTGATGGCCTTCATTACATAGTCGAGACGGTTCGCCATGTCGTCCGTTACCAACACATCGATCTGCTCCCGGGTACGGATCGGGTTGGGAACAACAGGTCCTTTGCTTTCAACCATCTTTACCTCGATACCCATTGCCTGGGGAATAACGAGGATATCTGAAAATAATATTGCGGCATCAACACCGACCTGGTGAATGGGCATCATGGTAATCTCGCAAGCCATTTCGGGATTGCGGACACGGTCGAAGAAATCGTATTGTTCCTTTAGCTTTCGGAATGAGGGTAAGTAACGGCCGGCCTGACGCATCATCCACACGGGTGGTCGTTCGACTTTTTGCCCTAAAAGAGCTTTCAATAGAAGATCATTTTTCGGCATGGCCAGAATTTACAGATAAATCGAGTAAAGCTGTCGTCGGTGCGACCAGTTTTTGAACTCTTCCATGTGGTGCGCTATGATCAGCTCTACTTTCGGGACTTCCTTAAGCCTGTTTTCGATTGTTTCGTTGATCTGCTTCGATACCATATCAACATCGAAGACATTCAGAATCTTATAAACCCCTGGCGCTACGTTGCGAGGTACTGAAAGGTCGTAGATTGTTTTAACCGCACTGCCTTCGATGTGCTCCAGGTCAACGAGAGGTTGTGCAGAGTTGGTTGTAACTACAAGACTCTGTGAATCGACAAGCGCATCTGACAGGCTTGTGAGCGGAAACGGCAAGACGTCGTGTTTGCTTGCAACCAGGTATAATTTTGTTACATCCCTGTTCACAAGATTTATTTGAATATCAGGACGAAGTTTTTGTATGTAACGAATAACTAACTCACCTGTATCGCCTGCACCAACCACAGTTACTTTCTTAATTTCTGATTTCGCTATCTGCGAAGCTACAGACCATCCGACGGATATCGTTCCATCGGAGAATGAGGTATTGTTTTTCACTTCCTTCGAAGCCTGTAAGGCGTAGTTGAACATCTTTTCAAGGAAACCGTTTACGCGGCCCCGTGCTTTCGCAAGGAGGAATGATGATTTTATTTGGGCGATGATCTCGTAGTCGCCGGGAATTTGTGAATCGAGACCTGAGGCAACCCTGAAAAAATGATTGACGGCAGCTTCATCTTCCTTTGAGTACAGGGAGAAGTCATCGCCCCTGGACGTCAGTATGTTCTTATGGTCGTGTTCAAACCCATAAACTTCTGTCCTGTTACATGTTGAAAGGATAAAGAAATTCCCGTGGTGGGTATTGTATGTTTCAACACACTCATCGTGGTTGAATGCAAACCGGCTTCGATGATTGAGGTCCGACTTCTTGTAGCTGATGCCCGTAACGAAGAACTTCTTCATTTTCCATAAAAGTACCTTTAGCTGCTTTTTAAAAAGTATCCCAAGCCGTACAAAAGATGCCACCCGGTATTTTTAACAATTTGATAGGTATTTCCTGGGTGAATAAGTTTAAAACTTTGCGCGATGAACGACGGTGGATTGTTGCTTCTGAATCTCGGATCGCCCGATAGTTTTTCGGTGCCCGATGTGAGGAGGTACCTGGGGGAATTTTTGATGGACGAGCGGGTGATCGACGCCCCATACCTCGTGCGCTCAATGATCGTAAAGGGATTCATATTACCGTTCCGGCCACAGCGGTCGGCTCATGCCTACTCGAAGATCTGGACGAAAGAAGGTTCCCCGTTGAAAGTCATCACGGAATCATTCAAGATTGAAATTGAAAAAACTATCGACATGCCGGTGGCAGTTGCGATGCGTTACGGCAATCCAACGCCGGCAGCAGCTTTCGAAGAGCTTCGTAGCAAATGCAAAGATCTGAAACGGGTTTTTGTTGCACCGATGTATCCGCACTACGCGATGTCGTCGTACGAAACGGCTATCGAACACATGCTGAAAGAAATCCCGAAAGAAGTAGCCGTACGTGTTTTGAAGCCATTCTACAGTGAAAAGCACTATATCGATTGTCTTGCGGAAAGCATTCGTCCACACCTGCAAGAGTCGTTTGATCATGTGCTGTTCAGTTATCACGGACTGCCGGTGCGGCACCTGAAGAAATCCGACCGCACCGGCAGTCATTGCTATTCAACACAGGACTGCTGTCATGTTCCTTCGAAGGCATGGGACACCTGTTACAGACACCAGGTCACCCGGACAACAAACCTGGTTGCGGAAAAACTTGGTCTGCTCTCTTCCCAATATACTATATCGTTCCAGTCACGGCTGGGGCGCGACGAGTGGATAAGGCCGTTCACGATGCAACTGCTCGACGCGTTTCCGTCGATGGGAATAAAAAAGCTTGTAATCGTTTGCCCAGCTTTCGTTGCCGACTGCCTCGAAACCCTCGAGGAGATTGGCATGACTGCCAAAGAAAGTTTTCTGAAAGCAGGAGGTGAATCATTGAATGCGGTTCCATGCCTGAATACTTTTGGGCCGTGGGTGACCACTTTTGCTGCCTGGTGTAATCAGAGGGACCGGCAGCATGCTTCGCTATGGACTTGAGGAGACGACGTATTGCAGTAATTGGAGGGGGGATCAGTGGACTATCGCTCGCCCTGCAGTTGAAGCGAAGCGGGAATGAGGTAGTGCTCTTCGAAGCATCGAGCCAGCCAGGTGGAAAGATCGGGACTATTTATAAAGACGGTTTTGAGTTGGATCTCGGGCCGGTTACGTGTGTCGAGACCCCGGCGCTGAAGGAACTTCTGAAGCGCCTGGATCTGGGCGGCGAGATAACCACGGCCTCCGCAGCATCATCGATGCGATACATCTATTCCAGGAACAAGCTGCGCAGGATTGAAGCCAGCCCAATTGGGATCTTGAAAAGCTCGCTGTTGCCGGTGCGCGGCCGGCTTGCATTCTTTAAGTCGATCTTCGCAAAGCGTGGCGACGAAGACGAATCGGTGGCGGTGTTTGCAAAGCGTCGTTTCGGAGAACAAGCATATCAGAAATTATTCAACCCGGTTTTGAACGGGGTATATGCCGGCAACTCGGAAAAGTTGAGTGCACGGTCTACACTTAAGTCATTCAACAACCGAAAGCGACGAAAGATCATTTCTCTTAAAGGTGGGCTGCGGAGACTCATAGAAGCTATTACACTGCAACTTGGCGGCGCGATACTGACGAACACTACGGTAACTGCGATCAATAAGACAGAAGATGGCGTGAAGGTTTGTCATACGTACGGAAGTTATGAGTTCGATAAAGTTTATATCACAACGCCGGCATTTGTTACGGCGAACCTCATCAAAGAGCTCGAGCAACCGCTGAAGCAGGTTCATTATTCGAGTGTCACGCAGGTGTATTGCGAAGTGGTGCCGGGTGAGACCAAGTTTGAAGGTTTTGGGTTCCTGGTTCCTTCCGAAGAAAGGATGTCGTTGCTTGGAGCGGTGTGTGTCTCAAATGTTTTTCCGAACAAAGCACCGGATGATCGAACGTTGTTTGTGTTGTTTATTGGCGGCGACAGGCCTTACCCGTTTACTGCAACGGTTGAAAGTGCGATTGAAGAATTCAACAAGATACTAAAGCCTGCCTTGTGCAGGACGCTTCATGTGCAACGCTGGGATAAAGGGATCCCGCAATTTTATGTGGGGCACGACGACATTGTTGCTGCGTTAAAGGAGTTTGAAAATAAGAATCCTAATATCTGCATAAGCGGTAACTACCTGACCGGTGTAGCAGTTGGCGACTGCGTTTGATTTTGTGCGTGTTCAATAGGAAACCGCAGGATTATCCGGAAGATCATTTCTTTGGATCTAGGTTACACCACTGCGTTGTGGACTGCATTTGATTTCGTATATTCAAATGTGTCCGACACCGAGCGATCCTATGAACCGGGTTTCGACTTTTCGCAGATGCGTAAAGAAATGGAGATGCAGGGCATTTCTGAAAGCGATATAAAAAGAGTTATCAGGCAAGTCGACAAACACATCCTCAGCAACATCTCTGTAAAACCCGAAGTCGAGCGGCGTCACGACGCAAGTCTCACTCATGACCTGGGAGTTGCAATGATGATCACCGAACTCATCCACGGAAGTTTTTACATCCGCTGGTATGCCCTCATCGCTGGCGCCGGTACTTTTTTCTTTGCATCAATCACCCGATAACCCTATGGACCCCCTCGATTATCAAAGGGAAAAAGAAGGAGAACCCCCGCGGGTAAAGCCTGACTTCAAAAACGACAAGGCATTCGCATTCATGAACTCCGCCACTGGCATGCTCATCGTAGGTGCCGCCATCACAGGGTTCGGCGGAGCGGTGATAATTAGCGCAGGCCAAAGCTCCGACGTCGCCTTCAGCTTCTTTACTTTCTTCACAGGCGTCGCTTTCCTTATTGGCGGCGTCATCAAACTGTTCATAGAGGCATTTAAAAAGAAAAAGAAGGGCGGATAACGGCCGGAATTACCCTTTTTTATCAAAAAAATGCCTGTTTCCCCCATCTGTATGTCAAAAAACAGTCAGTTTTAGTCGGAAAACTGTAAGTTTCTTACCCCTCTATCATTGATATTTGATAATTATCCCTAAAAACCCATGAAAAGAGCGCTATTCTCCAGGCCCTCCTTTATACTATTATTAATGGTGTTGGCCGTGGCCTGTACCCAACAGTCCCGCGACGACAGCAACACGAAGGGCGGTCCTTTTGCCGAAAACATCCGGCCTACTGAACCGCGAACTCCCGAAGAAGAACTCAAGGGCTTCATCGTACCCGAAGGATTCGAGATAACACTCTTCGCTTCCGAACCCGACATCGACAAGCCGATGAACCTCACCTTCGATGCAAAGGGCCGTATGTGGGTAACTCAGTCTTTCGAATATCCTTTTCCCACTGGACCTGGGCTGAAGTCGACCGACAAGCTCACGATACTTGAAGACACGAATGGCGATGGCAAGGCCGACAAGTTTACGGTGGTGAGTGACACCATGAACATTCCTATTGGTATCCTTCCGACTTCAGATGGCGCGATAAGCTTCAGCATACCTTATGTTTATAAGTTGACGGATGCAGATCGCAATGATGTTCCTGAGAACAAGCGAGTGATGTTCGGTCCGTTCGGCTACCAGGACACGCACGGTATGGTGAGTAACTTCATTCGTGGTTACGATGGCTGGGTGCATGCATGTCATGGATTTACTAACCGTTCGGCTTTCGCTGGTGCGGATGGCGATACGATAACACTTGTGTCGGGCAATACTTTCCGTTTCCGTATGGATGGAAGTCGTGTGGAGCAATTGACGTTTGGCCAGGTGAATCCATTCGGCCTTGTGTTTGATCTTTTTGGATATGTTTATTCGACAGATAGTCATAGTTCACCATTGTATCAATTGATCCGTGGTGCCGACTATCCTCACTTTGGAAAAGTGCCGATCATGGGTTTCGGTCCCGACATGAAATCGCTCGCGGATGAAGCTACGTCGCTGTGTGGTATTACGCAGTATGCCGATGTTCAGTTCCCCAAAGAGTTCCAGGGCAATTTCTTCATCGGCGATGTTGTGAACTCGCGTGTACACCGTTATTCGGCAACATGGAAGGGATCGTCGCCGGTGGGCACATCGGAGGTTGACTTTATAAAGAGTGAAGACCCGTGGTTCAGGCCTGTAAACATCAAGCTTGGCCCCGACGGTGCGTTGTATGTGGCAGACTTCTATAATGCGATCATTGGTCACTACGAAGTGCCACTCAATCACCCAAAGCGTGACAAACGTCGCGGAAGGATCTGGAGGATCGCTTACAAGGGCAATAAAAATGAAAAGGTTGACTTGTCGACGATGGGAGCTGAAGAGCTTATTGCGAAGCTGGATGTCGATAACCTCCCGACCCGTGCCAAAGCTACGGATGAACTGACCGATCGCGTCGGTACGGCGGCAGTCGATGCATTGAAGAACACACTGGCTGATTCAAACACCAGTGGACGTAAGTACATCCACGCGATGTGGGCACTGTATCGTCTGAATGCATTGAGTGACGAGACCCTGAAGGCTTCGATCACGCATAGCGACTCACTGATCAGGATACACGGATTGCGTGTACTTGTTGAGAAAGCGCCCGATCAGTCGTATTATGAATTGATCACACAAGCTTTGAACGACAAGAGTCCGCACGTGCAGAGGGTAGCTACAGAGTTATTAATGAAATACCCGAGCACGCAATCTTTACAGGCTGCGCTCGACATTCTTCATAAAACAAAGAGTGACTACGACAATCACCTGTACTATACAGCGCGGTTGACCATGAGAAACATACTTCGAAACGAAGCTGTGTTGAAAGAAGCCCTCACAAAAACATACGACGAAACCGATGCAGCATTGATTGCAGGGGTAATGGTGGATGTTCCGCTTCCCGCTGCTGCAACGTTCCTCAACGATTACATGAGTAAGTATTCGTTGCCGGCCGATAAAGTTCCATCGGCGTACAGGCAGATCGCACGCTTCACTCCTGCCGCGCAATTGCAGTCGGTGATCGACAAAGCGCTGGGCAACAGCCAGGCAGATGTCAATCAGCGTTCACTGATCTATAAAGGAATGGTGGAAGGACTTGAGCAACGCGGCCAGAAGAAGGATACGAAGTTGTTTGAGAAATGGGCGCCCGCATTGGCAACTGATCTCTTAAAAAAATATCCCGGGTCTGATCTCACTGATTCAGAT
>DASRSO010000082.1:0-41801 GCA_035656375.1 Cyclobacteriaceae bacterium
TCCTTCGCCCCACGCGCGGACCTCGTCGAAAACTAAAGATTCGTTTAAGGGTTTTTGATGAGCGATAGCTGCGATCTGCTGAGCTTGAACGACTATATACTTGTTATAGCGTTTTAACATGATCAATTTATCGACGTTGAACACGCCTTCATAGGGAGATGTAGTAAGTTGCCGGCCATTGATGGCATATACATACCAGCCGGTATTCGTCATTAACGAAATGAATTGATCTGCGACGATACGCGAGTCCAGCGAACATTCGGGACCAACCCTAAAACCTGATTGATGCGCAAGGATGTGACATCTACCGCCTTCATTAATTGAAATAAAACCATTCCCCATGTCGATCGCGCTTGTTGGCCGGTTTTTTAAAAGCAATGCGCCACTTCTCGAATAAACCCCCGACGACGTTACCAGGAAATCATTCTTAAGCTCACCACACAAATATGTCGAGTCAATTGATTCAAACTGCGGCTCCATCACCTCCGCACCGTCATCGTTCATGAAACCATAAAGTCCATTTTTATAGAATGGCACCCAATAACCCTGGTTACGTTCGTCAAGCATCCTCAACGAATCGTTATCGAGTATCGCAGGCCGCTCTTCTCCCGACTCGCGCAGCAAATAGTAGAGGATGTTCCTGGCTTTGTTCACCTGTGAGCTTTTCGGAAACTCACGGATAAAATTCAAATAGTCGTCGATCAATCCCGAACTGGTTGAAACTTCGAACACGAAACGCTCTGCCTCTTCACGACGCGCACTGTTTGGAAACTCGGCAAGGAAAGACTTATAGTTGTCGATATTTCCCGACCGGGTTCTTTCCTGGAAGATCAACTGCTCATACCGATCGGAAGCATCTTCCAATCGGAGCGATAGGGGGAAATCAGTCACATATTTTTTGAACGCAGCCGGGGTATTCACCCGCAATGCTTCAACATACGCGAGCTCGTCGCGAAGCTCTATCGCTTTCGATACACCGACTGCGGACGGAAACCGTTCGATGAAGTGTTCGTAAGACTGCACCGTATTCCCGACACGCGCCCGTTCGAATGCAGCACTGTCGACATGCGAGCGAAAACCTGTTATCGAAAAACTGTCGATGTCAATTTTTTGGAGTCGTTCCCGTTGTTTTTCAGAACTCTGTTGCCACGCGAGCAACGCTTTTTTCGTCCATGCATACGACGAATCGACATCGAAATCGGGATTCCCTTCCGAGAGATAATATTGAGCGTAGACGAATTTCGCTTCAGCGTTGAGTGTGTCCTTTCTAAGAGATTTCCGGAGGCTTGATTCGGCGGCCGACCATTTCTTTTGCTGGATTCGAATAATGGCCGGAGTGGAGCACCCGTACATCAGCAAACACAAAAGACCGACGAAGGAAATTTTTGTTAATGACGCCATTCCGGCCCGCAAGTTAACGGAAGGAATTTTTAGATTTATAGGTAACCCGAAATCTAATGAAGCATCTCATCCCGCTCTTTCTACTGGTTGTCTCCGTTTCGTTCGCACAATCACCCGTGGGAATATTCCAGACAGCCGCCGACATCGGCAACCCAAAGACCGCAGGCAGCTCCCGCTACGATGAAAAGACACAAGAGTACATCCTTAAAGGTGGCGGCTCAAACATTTGGTTCAACCGCGATGAGTTTCATTTTTTATACAACAAGATCAAAGGCGACTTCATACTCACCGCCAACTTCGAGTTCGTCGGTGAAGGAAAAAATGCACATCGCAAGATCGGCTGGATGGTCCGCTCATCTGCCGAACCTGAGTCCGCCCACGTGAGCGGAGTAGTTCACGGCGACGGTTTGATCACACTTCAATGGCGAGGTCTTCGTGGAGCCTACATGCGCGACCCGGAAGACGAGATCTTCTTCAAAAAGAAAAAAGCACAGGTCATACAACTCGAACGCAGTGGTCAACTGATCATTATGCGCATCGCCAATCCCGGCGAACCTTTACAACTGGTCGGTTCTCACGAAATCGAAAAGCTCCCGGAAGAGGCGCTTGCCGGACTGTTCATCTGCTCCCACGAACCCGATGTTGCCGAAGAAGTTAAAGTCTGGAATGTTCGCATCGACCAACCCGTACCCGATGGATACAATCCCGGTAAAGAAGGATGGATCGGCTGTCGGCTGGAGTTACTCGATGTTACTACCGGCGTTCGCAAAGTCATTCACGAAGCACCCGGACGTTTCGAAGCACCGAACTGGATGCCCGATGGTAAAACGCTTCTCTTCAACCAGGACGGATCGCTCTGGAAAATCCCGACAGAAGGTGGCACTCCTGAAAAGCTCAACACGGGAACAGCCGATCGAAACAATAACGATCATGGCATTTCATTCGACGGCAAGATGCTCGCCATAAGCAGTCACCGGCAAGGAATGAACGGAGGTGGCTCTACTGTTTACGTGCTACCGATTGGCGGCGGCACCCCGAAACAAATCACTGAAGCAACTCCATCGTACTGGCATGGTTGGGCCCCGAACAACAAAGAAGTTCTTTATGTAGGGCAACGTGGCGAGAGCAAGATCTATCACATTTATCGTGCGTCAATCAACGGTGGTGCAGAAACAGCACTCACCAATCACACATTCGGTCACGTCGATGGGCCTGAGTATTCGCCCGATGGTAAATACATTTATTACAACGGAAACCAGTCGGGCACAATGCAGATCTGGCGCATGAAACCAGATGGCAGCGGGAAAGAACAACTTACATTCGATGAATATCACAACTGGTTTCCGCACATTTCACCCGACGGCAAATGGATGGCGTACATTTCGTTCCCGCCCGACATCGAACCGAACTCACATCCGTCTTACAAGCGTGTAACGCTGAAGCTGATGCCGCTAACAACTGGCGGCGCCCCGAAAGTGATTGCTTATTTGTATGGCGGACAAGGAACAATCAACGTTCCATCGTGGTCGCCAGATGGAAAGAGATTGGCGTTTGTCTCGAATAGCAAGAGGAATGTGACGAGCCAGCCTACTCAATAAGCTTTCCGTTCAGCTTCGCGTACTCCATTTCGCCGGCTCCTTCGAAGGCAATACGGATACCGACAACCTGGCCATGAACCGTTCTAAGCTTCTCTGTGAAGATAACCTTGTCGTTAAGCGTTGCGGTGAATAACGAATCGTGCACGGCTGCCTGAAACTTCTCGGGTTTTTCGAAATCACATCCAAACGCGCTGAGATCGTTGTCTTTCCCCGACTTCCATCCATTCAGCGTAAGCATACCGATCTCGGAAATACATCCTTTAGTTGACAATGGTATGATGAACGCACCGTCTGTGGTAAGAAGATAGATGTCGATACGACGACAGATCGACTCTTCAGGAGTTGAGGTATTCCTCAAAGATGTCTCAAAATCAAACGACGCCACTTCAACATTAAAATCCTTTACGTTCTGCAGAGTGGCAACACGTCTGTTGAACACCGGCGTAGCAAGCTTGTCATTCAGAAGCTTCGAAGTGTAACCAAGCTTTCCATTCGAGCTCAGATCCGCAAGTGAAACATAGATCGGTGATGGCTCGGCTTCGATAATTCCTCTCCAGCCTTTTGTCTTGATCCACACGATGTCTTGTTTAAGAATAGTGTCGTTCACAATAAGCTTGGCCTGGAAGTACCCGGGTTGATAGTAAACCGATGTGTGTTGCTTTCCTGTCAGCGATACTTTCTCCCTTCTTTGAGGATCCCAGCTCTGTTGAATGAAAACACTATCCGCGTCGTAAGAAGTAACGTCGTAATCGAACACTACAGAATTCGGAAGGTCGTCGGAGATCTCACGGTGAGAGAATACAGCAAGAGCAGGATCGAAACGATGAGGAGAGCGGCCTTTCACCAACAAAAGAACAGTGACGGTTGCGGCCACAAGCAACACAACCATGGTGAAGACACGCACCAACACTTTATTGGACTTTTTGGGCGCCGGAGCTTCAGCTTCTGCCGCAACCGGCGCACTTACTGTCTTGTTATGCTCCGATTCAAAATCCCTCCACGAGGCATATCCCAGGAAATTCGCGAGCGCATTCAACGTTGCCGCCGTGGGTGAATTGTCGTACTTCACCTTTCCCCATATCCGCTTCAGCGTGGATATGCTTAGCCTGACCGCGGTTTTCTCGAAGATCTTATCGCTGAGCAGCTCAAAATCGCTGTTTGTCCAAAGGGTGCTATCGCCCCAGTTCAGGATCTGCTCGATCCTGGCGCGACAAAGTAAAATCAACTCTCTTTCGGTGCTCATTACTATTATATAATTGACGCGATTTGTTCTATTTTTGCTGCTGATATGTGATTGAACCGTAATTGAACTCCACGGTCATCATCCTGTTTCCCACATTTGCGTTCCGAAATCTATAAAAAAGCATTATGAAGAATCTCATTATTACATCCTTGCTTGTCGCAATCGTAATATCAAACGGGTTGGGACAGAGTTTAGATTTGGTGAAAGCCCTGAAAGACAAAAAAATCAAGGTTTATGAAGAAAACAAAGTGTCCGTTTCCGACGAAACCAGGCACTCGATTGGTTTGACCGGTACAATTGTGTGGCTCACCGACGTAACATTCACCGAAGGAACGATCGAAATCGACCTTAAGGGTAACGACAAAATGCAACAGACTTTTCCCGGCGTCATTTTCCACGGTGTCGACTCAGTAACGTACGACGGGGTGTACTTCCGGCCATTCAACTTCCAGTCGGCCGATCCTGTCCGCAAGATCCATGCAGTTCAGTATATAAGTCAGCCGGAACACCCATGGAATGAGTTGCGCGAAAATCAGAATGGCAAATATGAAAAGGCCGTTACGCCTGCACCCGGTCCCAACGACTGGTTTCATGCAACGATCGTTGTGAAAGGGAAAGATATCAATGTGTACGTGAACGGGTCTAAGACCCCGTCATTGACCGTCCAAAAGCTGAATGATCGTACAAAAGGCAGGTTCGGTTTAATGTGCGATGGTTCAATACCAGGCGAATTCGCCAACCTGGTGATCAAGAAATAAAGTCGCCACATTTCCAGGCTTTTCCCCACCAGGTGAAAAGCAAACGAACCTTTGCGGGAGCGGCTTCGCGACGGCGAGGCCGGCACGATTCTTCTTTTAACCGGTGTATGAAAATCCTGAAACCGGGTATCGTGCCGGCCCTCTGCCTGACCGTTATCCAGGGTCTGTATGCCCAGGCCTTTGAACCTGAAGTTACCGATACGCTTCCCCCGCCAAATGCCACTAAATCTGTTGCCAATTTCAGCAACGTGATAGGTTGGGAAGAAAATGAAACTCCGAAAGCACCCGATGGTTTTAAAGTAACGAAGTTTGCCGAAGGCTTCGACAATTGTCGCTGGATGTATGTTACATCGAATGGCGACGTCCTTGTGGCAGAAAGCAATTCCAACCACCCGTTCCTCGAAAAAGTTGGAGGGACAATCATTGGCGCTTCGAAGTCGAATAATCTTTCGAAGAGTGCCGATCGCATTACACTTCTCCGCGATCAAAATAAAGATGGTATCCCGGAAGTACACGACGTATTCCTTGCTGATCTCGCACAACCATTGGGAATGCTTGTTCTTGGCGAATGGTTTTACGTTGCAAACACCGATGCAATCTGGCGCTTTCCATATCAGCCGGGACAAACAAGAATTTTGGGTGATGGACAAAAGATCGCAGACCTTCCTGCGGGAAAACACAATCGTCACTGGACAAGGAATATCATTGCGAGCAAAGACGGAAAGAAACTTTACGTAGCTATTGGTTCCGGAAGTAATATCGCAGAGTTTGGTCTCGATAACGAACTCCTCCGGGCATGCATTCTCGAAATGGATCCCGATGGATCGAACGAACGGGTTTATGCCGGCGGTTTAAGAAATCCCGTAGGCATGGCATGGGCGCCGGGCACGAAAACTCTATGGACTGTAGTTAACGAGCGCGACGAGTTGGGCGACGATCTCGTTCCAGACTACCTGACCAGTGTTCGCGACGGTGGATTTTACGGTTGGCCATACACCTATTATGGAAATCATGAAGACACTCGCGTGAAAGATCCCCGACCGGAAGCAGCGAATGAAGTGATCGTACCCGACATGGCAATGGGTGCACATACAGCTTCGCTCGGACTGACATTTTATGAGCACAGTGCATTTCCAAAAAAGTATCGCAATGGTGCTTTCGTAGCACAGCATGGATCATGGAACCGTTCCACGCTGTCGGGTTATAAAGTAGTTTTTGTTCCTTTCAACAATGGCCGTCCTTCGGGTAAGCCGGAGGATTTCCTTACGGGATTTATTGCAGACCTCGACAAAGAAAAGGTTCGTGGGCGTCCTGTTGGCCTTACCGTAATGCCCGATGGTTCTATGTTGGTGGCAGATGACGTGAACGGCATTATTTGGCGGGTTGCTGCGGATAGCGGCGGTAAGTAACCGTTACCGCGCCGACACGTTCCGGTATAAACCCATACTTATTAGTTATTTTGTGATTGGGTTTAACGTCATGAAATCGGTCGCCGAAACGGAAAGATTACGGTTGCGCGAATTCTCGCGAGAGGATGCACCATTCCTTTTGGAGTTGCTGAATACACCCGAGTGGATAAAATTCATCGGCGACAGGAACGTGCGTACCCTCGACGAAGCCCGCAACTATGCTTCGAGTCGTCTCATCAGCAGCTATCATCGTTTCGGTTTTGGATTGTATAAAGTAGAGCTCAAAGACAACTCCACTCCAATCGGGATGTGCGGCCTCGTTCGTCGTGAAGCGTTAGACGATGTCGATCTGGGTTTCGCATTCCTTCCGCAGTTTACAGGAATGGGCTATGCCCAGGAAGCCGGTTCTGCGACGATGGAGCTTGCACGGCGAAAAGTTAAATCAAAGAGATTGGTGGCCATCACCATGGTCGATAACTCTCATTCGATCAACCTGCTTCGAAAACTGGGATTCAACTTCGAGAAAACTGTAAACTTCCCTGGCGAAGACCAGACACTGATGATGTACTCGGTGGATCTGAAGAATCGTAACTAGACCTTCACGGCCTGGCGAGCCAGCAATTTCCACTCGCCTTTCACTTTTATCCATACCTGCAACACCGAAATATTTACTTTGGCAGGAGTACCGCTGTTAACAACATCCCCGGTTTGTTTGTGGCGCACAGTGGCAACGTTTCCAACAATCTTAACAACCTGTTCAGAAAGTATAATTGTTATAAAGTCGGTTTTGCCGCTTACAAGGGCGTCGACAAAGGCTGCTTTATCTTCAACAAGTCCGCTGGAGTGCCCGTAAGTGAGATCGGTGGCTGCAATCTTTTCGAGGGCTTGTTTGTTGGCATCCACCGTGGCTACTCTTAGAGCTTCAACGGCTTTTGTAACATCGGCTTCGTCGTTTGCGAACAACCAAAGAAGTAGGAATAATGCTTTCATAGATTCAAGAGTTTCTTGTCTATAAATTTAGCATATCGTTTCATCTCTTTCCTAACCCCGGCCGACGATTGCTTTGCCTTTAGTGTTACGCCTTTGTTTGTGATTGCCCTCTGCCAGGTGCCCACCACTTCACCATTTATGATTACGTTGGGTCTGAAGATCGCCTGCGTCTCGGAAGTCCTGGTCTTGCTGTACGCTACAAGAAACTCATCATAGGCTGGCAGAAGTCTCACGATATTTTTTGCGGTTGTCGGCTCGGCATCGCGACCCATCCAGTAATCACCAATATTTTTCAATTGTGACTTTATCATATCGAGAGCACGGCCGGCTTCAGTAACTGTTAAACCCGCCCACCATGAGAAGTCGTGCGTGGTGGTTGGTCCGTGACTAATGAAGTACCTGGATGCGAGTTCTGCGAGTGGTTCGTCGGGGGTAAACGCCTTATCTTTCGGGACCCATTCATCGAGTAAAACAAAAGTAGACTGCTTGCCTTTTTTGGGACCGAAACAAATAACTTTCTCGCGTGCGAGCTGACCTGTTATATGAAGACCGCGTGTATTGCCGGTCTTGATCTTATTCCGCTCCAGTATATCATAGAGCTCCTGGCGTTCGAGAACCTTCCCTCCCGCCATTTCTTTTTCAATGATCGATCTGCTCTTGACGAAATCTTTTTTCGACAAACCAACTTCCCTTTGATGGGGTAATATTTTCGTGGCAACCCTTGAGTCGACGAGATCGATGATCCAGCGAATATCTTCCGGTGCAACAAAATGCAGCGTCCCACGCATCGGCCACGAACGAATAATACTCCCTTCCGTGAGTGCTGCCTCGACCGAAGCTTCCGTCGCATCCACAACTCTTTGGCCAACCGCCCACAAAGCGCCGTAGTAGTCCTGCGCCTGGACAGCCCCGAATTGCCGAACCATGTCGGCAGGAGTATTAAATCCGGGGGTGTCCAGTTTCTGAACGGACAGTCGTGTGCGCAGCAACTCTCGGGGCTTCATTGTGATTATTTTTTGATCACAAAAAGATAGAAACTAAAATCGGTCATTGGTGCATCGTGAAAACCAACATGATGACCAAGTGTGATCACCTGTCCACGGTGGTAGCTGCTGTGGTTCATGCAATGCTGTATAAATTCATAACGGGTCTTTGATCCTTTGACCCACGGTGTGTCCAGGTGCACAATCTCACAAAGTTCCTCCTCCGAAAGACTGTTCACATACTCTGCAAACTCGCGCGATGTCTCGATCGCCCCATCGAATGCCTCTTCCGTCGTTCCGGGAAAACCGGTCATGCGATAAGAAACGGGTGCTGGTTCCTGCTTGAGAACCGACAGCCAGAAGCGCTCTGTATCCCAAATGTGAACCATGCTTCCGCGGATGCCAGGGAAGCTCGAAGCGATCTCCTTTTCCAGGTCTTCCGCAGGCTTCGTTCTCAACCAGGTAATCACTGTTTCGATAGCCCACTTGTTTGCGAGCACATAGTCGTTGATCAATGATGTGATGGGGGTAATTGTTGTGGTTTCGGTTGCGATTTTCATGACTGTGTTTGTTTTGTTATTCAAATCAACAACCACCATATGACAGCCCTGTGGCAACAGAAAAAGAAATATTCAAAAGAATTTTCAGTTTGCACTGACAACCGTATGTCAGCAGTGGCAAGGACGAACAACGAAGGAACGACCTGCTTAACGAAAACAGTGATGGCTTTCCAGTCGGTGGTACTCCGTTTGCGGTTCAATCGGCTTTCTAGTTAAAACCAAATTGAACTATCATGAGCAAAAGGAAGAAAAACATCGAAGAGTTCTTCTCGAAATACGAGTCGAATTTCAATACAGCTCTTAACGGTGATGGAAGCGGTGTGGCGGATGCCGTGCAGCCGTTTTTTGCCAATTGCTTTGTAGAGTCGGGTCCGACCGGCGTCATCTGCGGTCAAAATAATGATGAGTTTGTTGACAGGATCTCACAAAATTTCCAATTCTATCGGGGGATCGGGTCGAAGGGGATGAACATCCTGTCGAAGGACATAACGTTGCTCGACGACCTCCACGCTACCGTAAATGTTTACTGGCGATACACTTACGAGAAAGACAGCTCCGAGGGAACGATCGATTTTCACGTGATCTATTTCCTCACAACCGTTGACGGTGATCTTAAGATATTCTCCTACATCGCCGGCGACGAGATGAAGGCCCTTCGGGAACATGGATTAATCACGGAAGAACAGGCCGCCGCTCATTAATTTCTTGGCTATCCCGGGAAAAGTTCGAATTTTACTAATATGAAATTCCTTACCATTCCCGGGATCATTTTTTATTCATTGGCCATCGCCACGAACGCCTATTCCCAGGACCCTACTACTCTCAAGCTCTGGTACACCAAACCTGCAGCTAACTGGAACGAAGCATTGCCGATAGGCAACGGACGATTGGCCGCGATGGTCTTCGGAACCACCGCGCAAGAGCGACTTCAACTCAATGAAGAAACGGTCTGGGCTGGTGAACCCGGCAACAATATCCCCAAGACAAATTTTAACGAGTCACTTCCCGAACTTCGCAAGCTGATCTTCGAAGGAAAATGGCAGGAAGCCCACGACCTGGCCATGAAGGTTGCCCCACGAAATCCCGGACCCGACAATAACTACGGGATGCCCTTCCAGACTGTCGGTAATCTGCTGATCGATTTCCCGGGGCATGCAAATCCAGGTTCGTATCGCCGCGAACTCGACATCGCCCACGCAACCACAACCACGCGCTATACGGTTGGCGACGTTACGTTCACACGCGAGACAATCGCATCATTCACAGGGCAGGCGATCGTCATGCACCTCACTGCAAGCAAACGAAAGTCTATTAACTGTACGCTTCGTCTTAACAGTCCACAAAAGTATTACCGCGTAAGAACTTCCGGAGATGTGCTTATGATGATGGGTACGTCGGGAGATCATAACAATAAAAAAGGCAGGGTACGTTTTGCCACCATGGTGAAGCCCGTCGTCGAAAAGGGTGAACTGACCTCGACCGATTCGTCGCTGGTTGTTTCGAATGCCAATTCGGTTACGATCTATCTTACCATTGCAAGCAACTTCAGGAACTATCTCGACATTACGCTCGACGAAAATCTTATCGCCAAACACTACCTCGATCGCGCGTCCGACAGGTCATGGAAAGATCTTCGTCGTTCACACATTGAGTACTACAAAAGATTTTTCGACCGGGTTAGCCTCGAAATCGGTGAGTCGTCTCCGTCGCCATACCCAACCGACATGCGTGTTCGACAGTTTGCCACGGGTCAGGATATTCATCTTGTGCCACTTTATTTTCAGTTTGGCCGATACCTGTTGATCAGTTCATCTCAACCTGGAAACCAGCCGGCAACGTTGCAAGGCAAATGGAACGACAGGCTCGATCCGCCGTGGGACAGCAAGTACACGATAAACATCAACACCGAGATGAACTACTGGCCGGCGGAAGTTACAGCGCTGCCCGAAATGCATCAGCCGCTTTTCGCGATGTTGAAAGACCTGGAAGTTACCGGCCGCGAAAGCGCACAACAACTTTACAACGCACGCGGCTGGAACGCACATCATAATACAGACCTGTGGAGGATCACCGGCCCGGTCGATGGAGCTTTCTATGGTTTGTGGCCAATGGGTGGTGCATGGCTGTCGCAACATCTCTGGCAACACTATTTGTATACCGGCGATGCAAAATTCCTGAAAGAGTATTACCCGATACTAAAGGGTGCCGCACTGTTCTACAACGATGTATTGCAAGAGGTTCCGAATAAGAATTGGTTGGTGGTGAGCCCGTCGATGTCTCCCGAGAATGAACATCACCCGGGAATTTCCATTTCCGCCGGAACGACGATGGACAACCAACTGGTGTTCGACGTGTTCTCAAATTTTCTGAAAGCAGCAGGCCAACTGAAAACAGATAAAGAGCTAAGCGACACGATCAGGATGAAACTCGCAAAGCTGCCGCCAATGATGGTGGGTCAGCATGGACAGTTGCAGGAATGGATGGAGGATTGGGATAAGGTCGATGACAAACATCGTCACATCTCTCATCTGTATGGACTATATCCATCGAACCAGGTGTCGCCCTATACGGCACCCGACCTTTTTGCTGCTTCGAAAAATTCGTTGACGTATCGTGGTGATCAATCGACCGGTTGGTCGATGGGATGGAAAGTGAACTGGTGGGCAAGGCTGCTCGATGGCAACCGGGCGTTCAAGTTGATCAAAGATCAGTTGACACCGGCATGGGAGACGAATGCTGGCGGAACGTATGCAAACCTGTTCGATGCGCATCCGCCGTTCCAGATCGATGGGAACTTCGGCTGCACGTCGGGCATCGCCGAGATGTTAGTTCAGAGTCATGACGGTGCGTTGCACTTGCTGCCGGCATTGGCAGATGAGTGGAGTAAAGGAAAAGTGAAAGGGCTTCGTGCGAGAGGTGGTTTTAGTGTGGATATGGAATGGGAAATGGGGAAGGTTACGACGTTGGTGATCCATTCGGCGTTGGGTGGGATGTTGAGGATACGGAGCTACGATGAGTTGAATGATTCGAGGCTGAAGCCAGCGCAGGGAAAGAATACGAATTGGTTCTATGAAACAGCGGCGATAGCCGCGCCGATCGTTTCGCCGAACGCAAATATTTCGAAGCCGGAGTTGAAGAAGGTGTATGAATACGACCTGAAGACCACGGCGGGTCATGCTTATATTATGACGTTCCGTTAATGTTTAACTGCAGATGTAAGGTCTTAAATAAAGAGGCTATCCCGATCACATCGCGATAGCCTCTTTCACATCAAAAATAAAACTGCTCGTGAACAATCTTTCCATCGTTCACCTCGTACACACAAATCTCCTCCATATTCATTCGCCCCGCTCCTTTCATAGTTACATCCATCGCCCAGCCAATGCTGAAATGATTGCCGTAGACGATCGGGTCTGAAATGTTGCCGCCATGATGCTGTTCAATCATCGCCGCAAACTGGACCCCTTTTTCCGTGACAGCCTTCAACCCCTTCGCCGATCTGACGGGCGCCTTTTCCGGCTCGATGCTGACGATCGACTCGCCGTACAATTCCTTTTGCGCTTCCATGATCTTTCCCTGGCGGCAAAGTTCCACCAGTCGCGTTGCTACCTGTTTTGTTGTCATAGTTAATAGAGTTTAGATGGTTAAATGATCCGTTTCTCTATCAACAGGCCGCAAAACAAGAATTGGACAACTTCCCGGAAAATTTTTAGTCGACGATCACCTCTGCGCTCAGTACGGCACTGCTGCCTCCCGGAGGAGTTCGATAACCGCGAACCAGCACTGTGTAGATCCAACCTTCCTGCAGGTTAATGTCCGGCAGGCTCAACAGGAGTTCGTTGTTACCAGAACCAGCTTTCACCTGGAAATCATACGCCTTCGCATCAATTTCTATGAACTCCGAGGTCTGTTTGAACGACTGATCCTTGAACAGTGCGGTATCATTACCGGCAACCGCCAGGTCCACACCGGGCGCATCGGGAGACAGGTTCAGAAATCGCACTTTTGCTTTACCAGTTCCAGGTTGAGCGGTATCGTCGTTCAACACAAGCACATCCTGTTTCTGATAGCTATCAACGATAAAAACGGAGTACGCTTTGTCAACCTGAAAGTTTACCGTGGTATCCGCTATCACGTTGTTTGCACCGTATGGGCCAAACTCGAGTAAACGATCGCCTGTATAAAACCTGAGATACCCCGTGTGATCTGCGTAATCGAACGAATTGTTGTTGATCACCCTTCGGTCGACCATGATATTCAACCCCGGGGAATTCGGAGAAGCATTATACAACGACACATATGCAGTTGCGGGCGCGGTTGGACTATCGTTATCATCAAGTTTACAACCGGCCAGCGTTAAGATAAGCCCGCCACCCACCAGGGTAACAAGCTTTATTTTCCTAAATAAATTTTTCATAATTATCACTCACAAAATCAACTTCACTTTTTACAAACGGACGCGAACAACCTTTTAGTATCTGTTCATTTTCGTCCATGCTGGTGACTTTTTTCGAACACATTTCATTTCAAAAAGTTCAAAATTTGGTGATTCCAGCATTGGTCATATATTTGTTCTACAAAATTTGAAATAATATTCGATGAACCATCCCCCCCGTTGGGCTGAGAAAATGATCGCATGGCTCGCGCCCGATCACCTTGCCGACGAGATACGTGGCGACCTGTACGAAATGTACTGCGACGACCTGCTCGCCGATGGTGTTCGTAAGGCCCGAGGGAGATATGCCATGAGGGC
This sequence comes from Cyclobacteriaceae bacterium, assembly GCA_035656375.1. Taxonomy (GTDB): domain Bacteria; phylum Bacteroidota; class Bacteroidia; order Cytophagales; family Cyclobacteriaceae; genus ELB16-189. The sequence goes on from DASRSO010000082.1 coordinate 13,696, forward strand.
GATTGGTTTCCTCGCGAAAAATTTCTTTTGGAAGAAACAGGATCAATTCAACAACTACAGAATGACCGGCAACTACTTCAAGATGGCGAGAAGAAGTCTCGCAGCAAACAAAGGCACAACCATCATCAACATTTTGGGACTAGTGATCGGCATCGCGTCGTCGCTCGTCATCTTAAGTTTCATCCGCTTTGAAGAAAGCTTCGATACATTTCATTCGAAGAAAGATGGGGTGTATCATCTCGTGCGGATATCAGGCAACGAAAATCTTGAATACAGGTCGGGTATCTCTTACCCGGTACCTGGCGCCCTTAAAGCCGAGATACCAGCCATGAAGATCGTGGCAGCTGTCGATTACTTCGGTGCGTCGAATGTCGACGTGATAAGCAGCGACGGAAAGTCGGTAAAGAAATTTACTGAAACGAGTGGTGTCGGATGCGTGCAGTCCGAGTTCTTCGAGATCTTCGACTTTGCCGGCAAGCCGGTTAAATGGATCGCCGGAAACCAGGCGACAGCCCTGAAGGAACCAAAGTCAGTAGTGATCACACGCGAGATCGCCAAAAAATATTTTGGCGACCAGGATCCGTTGAATCAAACCCTTCGCTTCCAGCAACGATACGATTTCAGGATCACAGGAGTGATTGATGATTTTCCCGCCAACACCGATTTTCCATTCAAGTTCATGATCTCTTACTCCACCATAGAGGAACTTTATGGAGATCCTTTTAATGAATGGGTAAGTGTTAACGATTCGCACCAGGTTTTTATCTATGCTCCCGACGCATCGAAAGAAGACCTCGAAGCGAGCATCGATAAGGTACATGCCGGTCACGTTGGCAGTGATGTTTCTTCGCACAGGCATTACCGGCTCCAGGATTTCAGTGAAGTTCATTTCGACCCGCGCTTCGAAACATTCAGCCGCAGAACAATCACTCACGAAACATTACTTGGACTGAAGATCATCGTTCTCTTCCTGTTGCTTGCCGGTTGCATCAATTACATCAACCTCTCTACTGCCCAGTCTACACTTCGTTCGAAAGAGATCGGGCTTCGAAAGGTTATGGGCAGTAGTCAACGTCATCTCGTGATGCAATTCCTGACCGAGACATTTGTCGTGGTTGTGTTGGCTGCCTCGGTTGCTATAGTGCTTGTCGCAGCATTCATGCCCTGGGTCACGAATCTCTTAAGCTTAAAGGCAACATTCAATCTCGCCGATCCATTTATCCTGGCAACTTTATTAATGATTGTCCTGTCCGTTACGTTGTTCTCCGGCCTCTACCCTGCTTTCGTAATCTCAAGGTTCAACCCCGTGGCCGCTTTGAAGAACAGGTTCAGCAATGAAAAGGTCGGTGGCATCAACTTGCGGAAGGTGTTGGTGGTTGCACAATTCACGATCACACAAATACTCGCTGTGGGAACATTCATTGTGATAAGCCAGATGCAGTTCTTTCAGAATGTCGATATGGGTTTCAATCGCGATGCAGTAGTTGTTACTATGCGTGTGTTCGACAACAATCCCCGCTTCCTTCGCCCGATGATGAGCGAGCTTCGGCAACTTCCGGCAGTGTCGAAAGTCGGCATCGGCTACACGTTACCTTCCGGGGTCGACCGCAATCGTTCGTCGCGAAACATTGGAAAACTCGACGCGGCATCTCTTCCCGACTACGTGAACTTCGAATACAACTCGATCGATGACGACTATCTCGATCTGTACCAGATAAAAATAGTTGGAGGTCGCACGCTAAAAGAGAGCGACACCATAGGAGGCTCGATCCTGATCAACGAGACCCTAATGAAAAATCTCCAGATCAATTCACCGGAAGAAGCAGTAGGGCAACAATTCAAAATGGGCGGAGGCGAGAAAGTGACGGTCGTTGGCGTGGTGAATGACTACTATGGCAACTCGCTGAAGGAAGGTGTCGATAACATTGTGATGGAGTACAAGCCGAAAGCATATCGCGCTCTCGGCATTCAATTAGACCTGAAGGGCGATGAGTCGATGACAGATGTTCTGAGCCAGATAGAAAAGATATGGTACAGGCACTACCCCGACGTGGTCTTCAATTATCTTTTCTTCGACGAAAACATTGCAGCATTCTACCAGCAAGAGTTCAAATACTCACGACTCTTCCAGTTGTTCTCGATGATATTCATTGGTATCGGTTGCCTGGGACTTTATGGATTGATCACCTTCATTGCAAACAAAAAAGGCAAGGAGATAGCCATTCGAAAAACGCTCGGTGCTACGATCAGCAACATCATTGTTATGTTCTCCAAAGAATACGTTGCTCTTATCGCAGTATCATTTGCGTTGGCCGTTCCCGTTGTGTGGTATGGCGTTAGTGATTGGTTGACCAATTTCCAGAATCACATCGAGTTGCAGTGGTGGATGTTTGCCGCACCTGGGTTGATAGTGCTGGCCCTGGCGTTACTCGTGGTCGGTTCGAAATCATACAACGCTGCAAGCGCCAACCCGGTCGAAAAATTGAAAAACGAGTAACAGACCGCCGTCGCACATACGAAATTGCGTGGATGGGAATTCATTAACGTGTTCCTGGAAATTTTTCCCATGCAATTATAGTTAAATTGCCGCGATGAGCAGGCTTCTATTAGATCGATTCAACAACACCATCGATACCTGGATCAAATACCTTGACGACTATACCCTGGACGAGCTTCGCCACAAGCCGATACCAAATTCATGGTCACTTGGTCAGGTATACATTCACATCACTGAAGACACGCCCTGGCACATCGAACAGATGCGCGAGGCGCTTGCAACGGACGACAACAGTGCCGAAGACAAACACCAGGATGCAAAAATGATGTTCGCCAGGAATATGTTTCCCGATATCCAAATTGAAGGTGCATCGACAAACGAGAGTGTTCGACAGCCTGAGAGCAAAGAAGAGATATTCGACCTGTTGCTGGATATCAAGAAGGAAGTGAATGACCTCTATTATGAGTACCGTTTCAATTCAAAAGGAAAGACCAGGCACCCGGGTTTGTTGTATTTCAGCGCAGCGGAGTGGCTTCAGTTTACCGAGATGCACATGAGGCATCACTTCAAACAAAAAGAAAGGATAGACAAGGCTACCCTTTCTTTGAGAAGGAATAAGTGAAAGATTACGCGTTCGCGTGAGTCTTGAGGTATTCGTCCAGGTAGTCCATTGTCATGGTGATACCTTGTTCGAAGCCCATCTCCAACAGTTTCTCGATATGACCTCCCTGTGCAGCAGTCATCACGATCGTAATTTTTGTTCCTTTTGATGTTGCATCGAAAGTCACCTTCCAGTTGGTGCGGGGCATCTCAGTGTTGATCACACCGTTCTCGTCGCTGAATGCATCCATACCCTCGAAGCTCTTCTGCTTCTCGATCTTTGTGTATTCAACGCAAGACCAATGGCGTTCGCCTTCGGGGCTCACCATTGCATAGAGCCACTTTCCGCCGGGTTTGAAACTTTGACTTTTCGTTTCAGCCCTCCATGGCCTTGGTGCCCACCATAAATCGAGCATTTCCGAGCGGGTCCACATATCCCACACTGTTTCGACATCCGCCTCGAAATTACGTGTGAGTGTTAGTTTGTTGTTTGCGAGGTCTTTCACGACCTGTTGATTGCTATTTGCTGCCATGTTGTTTTGATTTAATTTGTTTTATAGCCTGTTCCAATTGATCAAAGCGCTTCTCCCACAGTATGCGGAAGGGTTTTAGCCAGTCATCGACTTCCTTCATTTTTTTTGGGTTAAAGTGATAATATATCTCACGTCCGGACTGCTCTTGTTTTACAAGGTGACATTCGGTGAGGATCTTTATGTGCTTCGACACAGCTTGCCGGCTTGTATCGAAATGTTCAGCCAGTGCATTGGGCGTCATCGCCTGCAATGCAATAAGCGTGAGTATCGCCCTCCTCGTGGGATCGGCGATCGCCTGAAAAACGTCCCGTCTCTCAATCATAATCAGCAACTACTTGGTTGCACAAACATATATGCAACTATATGATTGCGCAAGTGATCAACGGAAAAATTTTTCAAAAAGTCCGGTGTCGGCCATGACCGTCCGAACGCGAACGCTGCTTACCTTCATAATGCGGCTTTTCTGCAAGAAAAGTGCCTCAAAGACTCGTGGCACCGGAATTGAAAAAGGTTGCTGTTGAACCTTACCTCATGACGAAGAACCTGCTTTTGATCGCCGTTCGTGTACTGCTCAAGCAAAAAACCAACACCATAATAAAGATCGGAGGCCTGGCTGTGGGGTTTACCTGCTGCCTGTTGATTCTCCTCTACGTCCATTTTGAATCGAACTACGACTCGTTTCATCGCAATGGCAACAATATCTATCGCGTCGTGCAGGATGTGTCGCTCGACGGAAGGATTACTGAAGGAGCATCAACACCGGGGCCTGTTGGTCCAGCATTGATGAATGATGTTAGTGAAGTCGTTAACAGTGTGCGCTTCACCGGATCTTCTATGTTGATGAAATATGGTGAGAATCATTACCAGGAAGACAACATTTACTTCGCTGACCCTTCTGTCTTCGATGTTTTTACTTTCCCGATGCTCAAGGGCGATCCGCAGACTGCTTTGACGAAACCGAATAGCATTGTGCTTACAGAAAAAGCTTCACAGCGTTACTTCGGCAACGACGACCCGATAGGCAAAACGATGATCATCGATAATGAGCTCGAGTTTGTTGTAACTGGCGTGATCGAAGATCTACCCGGCAATTCACACCTCCGGTTCGACATGCTGCTGTCGATGACCACACGTGGCTCGCCCGAATTTTTGTCGACGTGGGCGTGGTCGACGTATACGTATGTTCAGATCGATCCAACTGTTGATCTGCAAACGCTCAATCAAAAACTTTCGCAGTTCTCGCTAAATCACAAAGCCGAAATGACTTCGGGGGGTGAAACGTCCCGGGTGTTATCGGCACAACCTCTCAAAGACATTCATCTTTATTCGAGGCGTCTCGGTGAACCGGGCACCCCGGGTAATCCGACCAATCTCATGTTGTTCGCGATCGTTGCTGTATTGGTCCTTGTGATCGCGTGTGTGAACTTTATAAACCTTACAACGGCACAAGCGGCAAACCGTGCGAGAGAAGTTGGTATTCGAAAAGTGATCGGCGGAACAAGGCTGCAGCTCGTAAATCAATTTCTCGCGGAGTCGATATTACTGAGTATATCCGCGTCGGTAATTGCCTTCGGAGCAGCCGACGTGCTCTTGCCATTGTTCACACAACTTACCGGTACACCAATATCATTCGATTTGTTTTATACGCTTCCAGCCATTACGTGTTACGCGACAATCTCGTTGCTGATCGGTTGTCTCGCGGGCTGGTATCCTGCGCTGGTTCTCTCCGGCTTTGCGCCTGCAAGTGTTTTGAAGGGCGTACTTAAAATGTCGTCGAAGAGCTTTCTTCGTGAAGGACTTATTGTGTTCCAGTTCGCTGTTTCGATCGCATTGGTTGTGGGTACAATAGTGGTCTACACCCAACTGCATTTCATGCAGACGCGGGAATTGGGTTACGATCGCGAGCAGGTACTCGTAGTATACTTCGGCGACGACGACTCTATCCAGGCGAAAACAGAAACACTGAAACAGGAACTGCTTCGTAACCCGCTGCTTACGGATGCAACGGCATCGTCGCATGTGCCCGGTAAAAACGTCGCGATGACTAAAATGGAAACGACTTCGCTTAACGGGGAGCAACGCGCACTCGATGTCGCCCTGGTTGCAGTTGATTTTGACTTCAATGACTTCTATAAAATTCCTGTTGTTGCCGGGAGAACATTTTCGGAGCGGATCACTACCGACGCGATGGGTTTCGTTGTCAACGAATCGACGGTTCGCCAGTTGGGATTTGCGACACCGGAAGAAGTCCTCGACCGGGAAATAACTGTTCGGGGACAAACCGGGAAGGTGATCGGTGTTGTGAAAGACTTTCACTATGCATCATTGCATAAGTCGATAGAGCCATTGGTGATGCGGATGCGATCGAAAAGCCTCAGTTATATTTCGTTGAAGATCCAGGCCGGAAGCTCGGGCACAATTGTCGCCGCACTTGAGTCTGAATGGAAACAATTGGCTCCCACGAGGCCATTCGATTACTTCTTCCTCGACGCGCAGTTTGATCAGCAGTATCGTGCCGATCGCCAGTTCGGCCAGTTGTTTGCGTGGTCAGCAGGTATTTCGATCGTACTCGCGTGCCTGGGATTATTCGGGCTTGTGTCGTTTATCGTTGAGCAACGTACAAAGGAGATCGGGATTCGCAAAGTTCTTGGCGCCTCGGTAACAGGGGTTGTTGCGCTACTATCAATGAATTTCGTGAAGCTTATACTTGCAGCGATTGTTATTGCAAGCGGTGTTTCATGGTATACAATGGATAAATGGCTCCAGGAATTTCCTTACCGCGTGGACATGCAATGGTGGATGTTTGCGATGGCGGGAGCTGCAGGATTATTCGTGGCGTTGTTCACGATCGGTTTTAAATCGGTCAAAGCCGCGATGGCCAACCCGGTGAGTTCGCTGCGTAGCGAATAACATCAACGCTTCAGGGTAATCGCGCCCGTACGTGGCTTGCCTTCCCCGTTGAATTGGATCTTATAAAAATACGTGCCGGACGGGAGGTCGCCGTCGTTCTTCGATTTCCCTTTGAATACAACCGAGGTGTTGTTGTAATTATTGCCTTCCCAAACCAGGTCGCCCCAACGATTATAAATGCTGACGTGATTCACGCGGGTCTTCTCGAGTATGTCGATGTTTTCAATGAAGAACACGTCGTTCTTACCGTCGCTGCCGGGAGAGATAGCGTCATAGATCTTCACATCTCCAACGACGTCGATCTCGAATGTCTGCTGGGTGCAAGCGCCGACTGCGTCGCAAACAGAGATCGTTACAGTTTCTTTACCGACAAATGAAATTCCGTCGTAGTTGATCAACAGTTTTAAACCCTGGATCGTTACGACTGCTCCACTGGCTGGCTTTGTGATCACTTTCAATGTCGACGGGTCGAGGTTGTTGTCGGCATCTGTGATGAGATCTTCGAGGTCGAGCTCAATGTCGCCACCAATAACTGTCGTCGACGGTGTTGTCTCAATCTCGGGTGGATGGTTGTTGCATGACGGTGCTGCTATCGAAACCACAACGGCTGTGCGAGCGCTTTCACAACCGCCAATGTTGATTGCCACGTAGAATGTTGTAGTGGTGGACAAAACACTTGTAACGTATGTACTATTGACCTGACCGGCGACTGGTGTCCCGCCGGTTGCAACGGTATACCATCGATACTGTCCGTTAGCGCCACCCGTAGCTGTTATTGTTGAGCTTGCCGGCGTGCAGGAGGATGTTGCGGTAGCTGTTGGTGCTGCGGGAGGTCCGATGTTAACTGTAACGGCTGTGCGTGGTCCATCGCAGACGTTGTTGTTTAGGGCAACATAGTATGTCGTGGTTGCGGTGAGTGTTTGTGTTTGATAGGTGTCGCTGGTTTGCCCTGCGATCGGGGTGCCGCCGGTGGCGACCGTGTACCAACGGTACTGTCCAACGGTTCCTCCCGAAGCTGTTACTGCAACTCCGCCACTCACGCAACTGGAAACATTCGCAGCTGTTGGTGCGGGTGGTGGGCTTACGAGGTTTGCTGTTACACTCTGGAGTGCACTTTGACAGGTGCCATTCGTCAATGCGACGTAATATAAAGTTGTAGGTACTGAAAGTACCGGCGTTGTATATGTGCTGTTCACTTCACCTGTAAGGAGAGTTCCGCCGGAGGTGTACCACCGGTATTGACCGTTGGTACCTCCTGAGGCTGTCAACGTTATGGGGCTTGTACAAGATGAGACACCTGGCGCGGAGGGCGTTGGTGGTGCGGGAAGGAATGTTAATGCAGCTGCAGATGAGTACACATCGTCGGCAGCGGTTCCAGATACCCTGCAACGATAGTTTCCCGCGCCTGTGCTTCCTGCAGTTGCAACTGTTAATGTTGCTGTGGTGACATTTGAATATGTACTGTTGTTGCTTAGATCGGCCCATTGCGAAGGGGCTGCTTCGATCTGCCAGTGATAGGTGATGTTGGGATTGTTTGAGGCAGAGGTTGTGAATGTTGTTGAGGCTCCGGAGCAGATTGCTTGTGGGGTGGGTTGTGTGTTGATGATGATGGGAGGCATCATGGTGACGTTGTCGAGTCGGGTTGTGACGTTGGCATCGCGATAATGGCCGCGAATACTTAGTGTAGCAAGATCGCTAAGTATGGCGCGGATCTCTGCTTCGGTAGCGGCAGTTCCCGTAGCACTGTTGGTTGTCTTCCAGTACCCCGAAGATGCGCCGAGGTTTACTGAGAATGTTTGCCAGGTTCCTGTTGCTGGCGGCTGAAACGGAGCAGGTGGGTAATAATATATTCCCACGCCTGCGTTGTTTACCAACTGGACCTGAGAGTACCCGTTCGTTGGGGTGCCGGTTGTCGATTGCTGGAGGTCGAATCGAAGCGTGCCATTGTAATACGCATTTCGGTTTCCCAGGAATTTGCCAGGCGCATTGAAGTAATAGTATCCATAAATGGTTGTTGCTCCAACATTAATGGAAAAGGCAGTGCCTGAGATAAATCCTCCAGGATTTCCACCAGTTGCGACGTAATTAAAAGTTTGGGCACTCGGTGCAGTCCAACCATCCGCATTCGTGGCAAAATCACTGCTTATCTGTGCGGAAATTGTGGTGGAAAAGAAAAGGAAAAATAAGGCAGTTACATATTTACCCAGCGACATCATACCAGCTTCGAAAGAGGGCATCAAGATACGGATGCTTCACGCAAAGACGCAAAGGAAATGCACGCAATGGCGCCACGAAAAATCGGCAATCGCTATCTTCAGGGATGTTTCACGGTTGCCCGGGAGTCGAATATGAAATAATTTCCCCACCCGGCCGAACTGGCGCCGTTGCGAACTCTTTATGCGAAACCGGATAATCGTTTTATCAAGCTTTGTCCTTCTCTGCCTGGCGGCGTGCAATTCTGAAAAGAAACCCAGGCTATTTCCTATCGACGGTGATTGGATGCTGACGACAGAGACGTCGCTTTCAGGGTTCGCCTACGAAATTGGCGTGTCGTTTCAGCGTGATACTGTCTTGAATATACTTTCAAATGGTCGCTCAATGCTCGGCCGGTATTCGTTACATAACGACACTATGGTGATAAAAAAGCTAGACGGACGAGATGAGATCTGGCGCGTCCGATATCAAAGCAGGGATACCATGTTCCTTTATACGGGGAAATCAAAGGTCAAATACTATTCGAGAAGGCTCGAATTTGATGGCTCACTTGAGTTGGACACATTAAAGCTTTTTGCGCAGGGATGTTTTGGAACTTGTCCGGAATTTGAACTTACAATGACACATGCGGGTAAAGTTGCCTTCAATCCGATACGTTATTGCAAAATAGACCAGGCAACTGAGTATACCCTGTCGGATAGCCTGTGGAGAAAAATAAATACGCAGTTCAAAACATCGTGGATTCATCGTTTGGATACTTCGCGAATCTACAGTGACGTAGATGACTGGTCGTTTCTCACCGAGATCACTTACAATCAAGTTTCGCGATCTCCATTACGTGTACAACATCCGATATCCTGACAATATCCCTTTTAACAGGGTATTCCCCGCTGTTAAATTCTTCTTAACATTATTGCATGTTACGAAATCACCTGGTAGTCGCGCTGCGACATCTCCTGAGAAACGGATTGTATTCGGGTCTCAACATCTTCGGCCTCGTTGCCGGCATCCTTTGCTTTTCGCTGATCACGTTGTACATCACGCACGAGCTCGATTACGACACCTATCATGAAAAGAAGAACCGCATCTACAGGCTGGCATTGGGACGACTCGCAGAAAATACTCCAGGCTCATGTGTATCCGCCGGTGTGATGCCCGGCGTGTTGAAAGAAGAATACGCCGGGATCGAAAACTATGCGAGGTTCAGAAAACTCCCATCCCTGGTTGCGTTCAATGATAATTCAAACTTCGAAGAGAATTTCTTCTTCACAGATTCCACCGTCTTCGATGTGTTCTCTTTTACAATGGTCGACGGCAATCCAAACACAGCGCTTACCGACCCCTACTCTATCGTCCTTACCGAATCTGCCGCAATCAAATATTTTGGAAAAACAGAAAACGTCCTCGGTCAGCTATTGCTCGTCGACGATGCGATGACATTCAAAGTGACAGGTGTAATGAAAGATGTTCCCGGGAATTCTCACCTGTCGTTCGATCTTCTCGCATCGGCTGCTACTCTTCCGATGCATCCGCAGGAGCACGTGCGCACCTATCAGCTTACGGGTTGGTACTCACATTACTTCCATAACTACCTGCTCCTCGACGAAAATGCCGATCCTGCCGTCGTCGCAGAGAACATTAAAACCGCCGCAAAGCTTCACTCCAATCCCGAAGAATACGAGTTGTATGGAACCAACATGGGACTATTCCTGCAGCCGTTAACCGACATCCATCTCAATCCCCTCTTTGGAGAAATTGAACCACAAGGCGATCGTTCGATCCTCGCGGTGCTTGCTGTGGTAGCAATCATCATTTTGTTACTCGCATGTGTGAACTTCACAAACATCAACACAACTCTTTCAATGCTGCGCAGAAGAGAGATCGGGATGCGAAAGATGCTTGGTGCACGAAAGATCCAGCTCACCTTACAGTTCCTGGGCGAAACAGCGATAGTGACATTACTCAGCTTCGCAATCAGTATCACAATAGCGTGGATCGTACTGCCTTCGTTCAATTCATTCACCGGGAAAGACCTTAGCCTCCGAATGATATTTACGTTCCCAACGTTCGGTATTCTCGCGGGCGCAATGTTGCTCACGGCCGTGATCGCTTCATTCTATCCAGCCATATTCGTCGGACGGTTCGCCCCCGTTGCAATACTTCGGGGTGATGTTAGCAAAGGCAAACGTAAGCTCGGTCTCCGAAAGAGCATAATCGTGCTCCAGTTCGTGGTCTCGATCGTTCTTGTTGCCGGTTCACTGATCATCAGCTCACAAGTGGATCACATGCTACGATACGACCTAGGCCTGAAGACCGATCGTGTGCTTGCCGTGCCTACTCATGGCGATCCGGCAATCAACAAAAGGCTGCATCTGTTCTTCGATCGCGCCAATCAACTCCCGCAAGTTGAAGGGTCGGCCGTGTCGGAGCTCGTGCCTGGCGAAACGATATTCGGAATCGTGGCACGTATCGACAACAAAGAGGAAACCAGAAATTTCCCGACCATGGGCATCGGCTTCGGCTACCTCGACACTTACAAAATGAAACTGATCGCCGGTCGCGACTTCGACCCCGCTCAGCCGCTCGACAGTGTCCTGGAACGCGTGATCGTAAATGAAACGTTTGCAGCACGGCACGGTTGGACACCGCAGGAAGCTATCGGCAAAACATACGATGCCGGTGGCGATGGCCAGAATGTCGGTGAGATCGTTGGTGTCGTGAAAGATTTCAATTTCACATCACTTAAAGCCGGCGTTGCTCCCGTCGTGATGGGAAACTTCCCATATTTCTATTCGGTAGTTTCAATTCGTTTGAACGACAATGCAACGCTGGACGCGTCGATCACGGAACTTGAAAAAGTATGGCATTCGGTTTACCCTACAAGACCGTTCGATTTTCGTTTTGCAGATGACTCTGTTCAGAAGCAATACCAGGCAGAGAAAAAATTCGGAACATTGTTCTCGCTATTCTCTACGCTGGCAATCTTCATCGGTGTGCTTGGTCTTTTTGGAATGGTAAGTCTTGATCTGAGTTTCCGCACAAAAGAGATTGGGATACGTAAAGTACTTGGAGCAGGGATGAACAGCCTGGTCAATGTGTTGTCGAAAGACTTCCTGCGGCTTGTGCTCGTTGCAGTTGCGGTGAGTTTGCCATTGTCGTGGTGGCTGGCAAATAAATGGCTGAGTGGTTTTGCCTACAAGGTTGAATCGATCTGGGTGTTGATCATTGTTCCGGCAGTACTGATCTTCGTTATGACATTTGTTTTGATCGGGCTGCAGACTTTCAAGGCCAGTTTGCAAAATCCTGCTGACGTTTTACGGTGCGATTAACTGGTTTGTCCAAAACACCCCGTCAGAATGTCCATTTAACACCCGATTGATCCGTGTTTTGGCCATTACTTTTGAACCATGACAACACGACAAATCGTTGCGCGGTTCAAGGAACTGGCGCAGGAAGAAAAATGGTTTGAAATCCAGGATGAGCTCTTCGCGGATAATGTAAAAAGCATCGAACCTTCACATTCGAAATACATGGGTTATGCGGAAGGCAAAGCCAACGTGCGAACAAAAGCAGAAAATTTTGTAAAGGACATCACCGCGGCACACCACCGATGGACATCCGAACCGATCGTGAGCGTTAATCACTTCGCTGTTTCAAGAGAAGTCGACATCACTCATCAAACTCACGGCCGGATCCAGATCAACGAGATCATGATGTACGAGGTGAAAGATGGGAAGATTGTGTCGGAGCAGTTTTTCTATTGAGCATCGCGCGTGCCGGTACTTCTATGTATCGGTACGTGAGTGATGCCACGATCAGTGTGAGGATCACAACAACACAACAGACCATCAGGGCAACCGGTACAGTGGCACCAGGTTGCAGCGGTGGAAACACCGCCCACATCCCGGGGTCGGATTTCATCTGGAAGATCCAGAACACGAATATGATCGGCACGTGCACCATGTAGATGGAGAACGACCAGTCGCCGAGTCGTTGAAGCACAAAGGTGTCCAGCACATGCTTTACTGCCGTGGTATTGTAGGCCGCCGAAAGTATGATCAGCGGGAAGATGCTTACTACCAACAGATCCGACGCACCGACATGCATTGCGATGATGGTTGCGCCGAACAAAACGATGAATACCCAGCTCTGCCGGAAAAATTTCTTCGCAACGTCCTTGTCGTAAAGTTCAAAGAGCAACATTCCCAGGAGGAAGCCGGCCATGCAACGAAAGAAGCCGAAGTCGGAGGTCACACCAATAGTTGGTTGGCCTCCCGCTCTCGTCGACAGGTAGTATTTAATAAAAACGAAAAGACCTGCGATGAAAGCAAGGATTACAATCTTGCCAACAACCCGGGACCTGCTGAATAGCGGGAAGATGAACGGGAACAACATATACATCCACCATTCGGTGCTAAGCGACCACGATGGCGTGTTTAACGGGGTCATCCCGTGAATACCAAGTGAGTGGATCAACAGGGTTGAGGTGACGGCACTCCATGGATTCACGATCTCATAAAAGAAAGGATGGAAGCCGGAAGAATAATGGATGAGGATCAGGGAACACGCCAGGCACCATATCATCGTAACAAAATGTAACGGGTAAACGCGGGCAAATCTTGCCTTGACGTATTTTATGTAGCCCGCCGTCGTGAACGTATCCCTGAAGCTATCGCCATACACATACGAGATAATGAAACCACTGAGCACGAAAAAGAAATCGACCCACAGTCCACCCGCGCCTGTTATAAAGTGCGGCTCGAATGGCGGCAGGAAGGACATAAGCATCAGGTTGCTGTGAAAGATCACCACGATCAATGCGGCGATGCCGCGCAAGGGAGTTAGTGTAGTGAGGTAAGGGCGGGAATGTTCCATGAGTTTATCATTCGTGTTTAAGGGCATCGACAGGATTACTTTTCGCGGCTTTCCATACGACGGCAGCAATGGTGACCGCCATGATCGCTATCAACAAAAGAACGGGAAATACAAAGTGCCACCACTGAAGGGTGATGCGCTCAGAAAATTTTTCGAGGTATCGTGAAGCCAGCAGGTACGCCAGGGGGATCGCGACCATTGCAGCCATTGCAAGTTGTCGCGCGGTATTGCTCAATAAGATCTGGCTGATCTGGAGCAGTCTCGCACCGAGAATTTTTCTTATCCCAATCTCTTTTGTTTTCTCTACCGTTTTGTTCGTGATCATCCCGAGTAGACCGAGGCATGCGATACCGACAGCAACAAGTGTAAACACAGTGATTTGATTCCTCGCCGTTCTCTCGCCCTGGTAATACTGCATTACATTCTCATCCACGAACGACCATTTATAAATGTTTCGTGGAAAGACGTCTTCGAAAACCTTCCCGATGTCGGAAATGGTTGTCGCCGCAGCTTCCATTTTTATCCTTATCGAGATCTTCGATGGATAATAGTCGGACATAAGGTGCGTCTTGTAGCTAATGAAACTTCCCCGATTGGGGTCGACCAGGTCGCTGAGGAATGGTCTGAATTCATAATCGCGATACACGCCGATGATCTCCACGTTGTCGTGGTGGTACCATGGCAGGATCACTTTTGCGCCGATCGCATCGTCAGGTCGCTTGAAACCCATTCTCGTAGTTGCGTCTTTGCTTACGAGGATCGCATTGCGATCTGATGGCATGTCGGGCTGGAAATTTCTGCCGTGTAAAATCGGGATGCCGAACGTCTCGAGGAAGTTCTCGTCTACTCCGCCATTCGTATCGAAGCCCCATTCGATGTCGTTCTTGTTTCGCTGGATCGGTATTCCATAAAGAGCGACGTCGCCGATAACTGTTTTGCTGGTTGTTAAGTCTTCAACACCGGAAACTTTTCGAGCTTCTTTCAGAAAAACGTCGAGCTTGCTTTCGAAGTCCTCCGTCTGCTTTAACGGGCAATCAACAACCACCATCCCGGTTGTCTGTACACCCAGTGGTTTCGAAATAATGAGGTCAAGCTGAAAGTACACTATACCAATCCATGCAAGAAGGATAAGGGCAGAGCCATACTGAGCGGTAACAACAATGTTTATCCATAAAGGCGCCTTCACTTTGAAATGTTTTTTCAACAGCAACACTGCCTTCATGCGAAGAATAACGATGGGGTACAGTACAGTAATGAAAATCCCGGAAACAAATGTCAGCATCATCACGACCAGGGCCTTGACGGGAAGGCTCGTCACCTCGATGATGTAAAAGTTCAACCACATTTCGATAGGTCGCTGAAACAACTGGATCATCGTGAGGCCGAGGATGAACGATAGCAGGTTTATCATAATTGCCTCCACGAGAAACTGGGTGATGATGTCGCGCTGCTGTGCGCCTACTGCTTTCCGGGTACCGATCTCATACATCCTCTTTCGTAACTGGTATACCGAAAGGCTTGCAGAGTTCACCCAGGCCAGGAAGAGTATCACGAATGCAAGAAGCTCGATACTTATCAACAAAGGCCTGGACTTTTCCACGAAAGTGTTTCCGGCGACGGGGGTAAAAGGAACCTCATTGATTGGCTCGATCACTGCCGTTGTTTTGCTATTCCCGGGACAGTTTGGACATATCCCATAGATCTCATCGGCACGCAAGTTGATCTTGTACTGAAGGTCCGTGAAGTCCACTCCTTCTTTAACTTTTATATAAGCCGATCCGAACCAGGTTGTAAACCACCCGGTCATATCAATGCCATCGATGCCCGCAGTTGAAAGCATCAGGTCGAAACCGAGGTGCGTATTGTGTGGGAAATTTTTATAAACGCCGGTGACGGTGAAAGCGATGCTATCATTAAAATAGATCGTTTTCAATAAGGGATCGCTATCGCCAAAGTAGCGCGCCGCGGTGGCCTCAGATAACACTGCTGTATTCGGCGCTGCAAGAAAATTTTCCGGGTTCCCCGTCACAACAGGCAAAGAAAAGAACGTGAAAAAGTTGGGATCACCGTATACAAGCTTTGTTTCACGAAAGTATTCGCGCTCACCATCGCGCACGTCTATCGACACAAATACATCGCTTCCAAATCCATGGCGGTAAGTTTCAAAGAACTGTTGTGGTACAATCCTCGTCACCTCCTCTATCTCGTCGTACTCGTCGGCAAACTTTTTAGACAGGCCCGAGTTATGTGCAGCAATACGTACGCTGCGCTCGCGGTTACCTTCATTGAACTCATACAGGCGGCTGAGCCTGGCCATTCGTCCGTAATCTTTATAAAACTGGTCGGCACGGAGTTCCGATTGGGCATAAGGCCAGAGAATGTAAAACGCCGCGAACCCGATCGACAGCCCGGTGATGTTGATCAGCGTGAGAAAAGGATTTCTCAACAATAGCCGAAAGGAGAGCTTGAGGTAGTTGAGTAACATGTGGGCCAGGGGTTGAACGGTGCAGACCTGGGATGCCAAAACGATTCCAATATTGGCATACTGCCAAGGTTTACTCAAATTAAGGATTTCCGGAGAGGCGAGGAGATTATTTGTTCAAAAATGAAACGGTGGAGTGTTTCAAATCGGTGCCGGAAGTTTATATCTTAACCTTACACTCTCCCCAAAATGATCGCTGAAATTAAACGCTCCTGGGTCGTTTATCTTGGTTATACCGTGCTTGTGTTACTTTATACGAATCGCGCACTGTTTCTCGGCCACGAACGGCCTCTTGCAATGTGGCTTGTTGTTGCAGCAATTGAGATATACCTTCTTATTGGTTTTGCGCACGTCCTTATAAACAGGAGCTACATCCGGATCGAGGAAGAGAAGATTACAATCTTTCGGGACTATTTTAAGAAAACGTTGATCTCCCGGGAGGCGTTACACGCCATTGAACTTTCGGAAAATCCGTTTAGTCGTGACTATTTTGTTTTAAAGGATGGAAGAAAGATCCCGTTCGGCTATTATCAAATGCCGAAAAATCAATTTGAAAAACTGAAGGCCACCCTCAATGTTCCCGTCATCTAAGCCTTCCTTCGCACATAGGTATAATCGAACGAAGTAACCCAGGTGGTGCCGTTGTCTTTCGATGTTTCGAGATGCTGCCTTACCTTATCCGGACCGAGGTTATAAAAATCAAAATGATTGAGTAACACACTTCCATCCTGTGCCTTTGTCTCCCGCACAAATCGCATCGCTCCATCCTTAAACTCTCCGTTCGAATTTATCGCGACATCTCCCTGCGACCCGACCCAATGTTGTTCCCACTTCTTTGTTTCAGCATTGTAAAAGTTTACGCTCTTACCCTCATAATTTCCGCCCGCCGACGTCCAGTTCTCCAGGATCATACACTCTCCCGACACATTTTGCACCACGCTGTGCCCCACTAACTTTCCCGCCTTATTGTACACATCCCACTCTCCCACCCAAAAATCGAACTGCCGTCTCGCGGGGTCTTCTTTACATGGGAACGCCGTTTTATTTTGAGCGCCGGCTACCGATACTATTATTAATAAAAGCGTTATGGCCAGGAGCGACTTCATGGTATGGGTTTCCTAAAGTTAATTAACTTTGATGCTGTCCCCATGGCATTCCTGAGTATTCATACTGTTCGTCGCCTGGTAAGCCTCAGCTTCGCGGCACTTATCACGTTTAATACGGTAGGATATTCGTATGTTTTGGATTGGTATCGCGACGACCTCAATCGCAAGGCCGAAGAGCTCATCGACAATCATATATCTGAAATCAGTGGAAACCTCATCTTCACCGTACCGGTAACGCAGTTGTACCAGGCTGCAATGACCGAGTATACGCGGACCGAAGGAGAGTTCCTGTTCGAAGGGGTCTCCTATCGAATGGTGAAGCAAAAAGTTCAGGGAAATCTCCTGTATGTTGTTTGTGTAAACGACCAGGCGGCACATATAGCTACCGACGAGATCAACGACCTGATCGCCGCTACATCAGGACAAACGTCGAACGAATCGTCGTCGACCGCCAAAAATATTTCTAACTCGTTGCTGAAATACTGCGACACCTCGACAGCTTCCAACTCGCAAAATTCAAACGGCTGGCTCCAGGCGATTGGCTTCACTAAACATGAAGACGACTATCGCTACGACGGCAGCCATACCCTATTCCATCCGCCGGCAGTCATCTGATCTACTCCGCCAGAGTATTAGTATTTATTTTTAATCAGATGACAAATGAAAAAACTTCTATGTGGTTTGGTCATGCTCGTTATGATCAACCCAAAAATTCTAGCACAACAACAAGACTCTATTTCCACGAGGATACTCGATAGTGTCCTTATCCGCGATACCCGCATTTCTACGTTCCTTCCGGATACCGAAGGTGTTAACCTCTATGCGGGAAAGAAAACAAACTCGATCGACCTGGGCGACGGGAGCGCAAACCTTCCGCAGAATGTCGGCCGAACGATCTTCTCGAAGATCCCGGGTGTACACATCTGGGATATGGATGGCGCCGGTACGCAAATGAACATAAGCACCCGCGGAACGGACGCACACCGTTCTATCGAAATGAACATGCGGCAGAATGGATACAACACCAACTCCGATATGTTCGGTTACCCTGAAAATCATTACACCGTGCCAATGCAGGGCGTGAAACAAGTCCAGTTGGTTCGCGGATCGGCCGCGCTTCAATTCGGAAGTCAGTTCGGTGGAATGATGAACTACGTGATGAAAGACGGAGAAGGGTCGAAACCATTCTTTATCGAAAGCGAGCAAACGGTTGGTTCATATAATTTCTTCAACTCGTACAACGCCATCGGGGGCTCTAATGGCAAAGTGAGCTACTATGCCTACTACGACAACCGGCACGGCGATGGTTGGAGACCCAACTCAGCATACAAGTACCAGGCCTTCTATGCGAATCTCAAGTACCGGTTCAATGATCGTGGCTCGCTGAGCTTCCAGTTCTCACGAATGGATTACACACAACAGATAGCAGGCGGTCTCACAGATGCGATGTTCAACGCCAATCCACAACAGTCGAACCGCACGCGTAATTTCTTCAGACCGGTGATCAATGTTCCGGCGATAACTTTCGACTACGACTTTAACCCCAAAACACACCTGCAGATCATGGCGAATGGTATCTGGGGTGAACGAAGCAGTGTTCAATATATCAACACAGCCAATGTGAACGATACGATCAATACTGCAATCAAATCGTACAATCCACGCCAGGTCGATCGCGATTTCTACACAGGTGTAACACTCGAAACACGATTGCTTCACAAGTACGCACTTGGCTCAATGAATGGTGTTCTCGCGGGAGGCCTTCGTTTGTCGCGAACTGCAACAGATCGCCGTCAACGCGGACGTGGCACCACCGGCGCGGATCCCGACATGAGCCTCGTTGCGCCTTATGGTATCGATCTCGAATTTGCTACCAATAACGTTGCGTTGTTCGTAGAAAACCAGTTCAAGATCACCGACGCGTTTTCGGTAACGCCCGGCATACGCTATGAGCTTATTGACTCGGAACTCACGGGTGTGATCAACAACAGGACATTTCCCGTTGCTTACACTGGCAATCGGTCATTTCCATTGTTCGGCGTTGGCGCCCAATACCAGGTATCAAGAGGCACTCAACTGTATGCAAACATCTCGCAGGCATACAGACCTTACTTGTATGCAAGCATCACTCCCGCCGACCAGATCGGTGTGATCGATCCGAACCTGAAAGACAGTAAAGGATACAACATCGATGCAGGTTACCGGGGAACAGTCGGAGATATACTGAAATTCGACGTGAACGGCTTCTATGTTTTCTATGGCGACAAGATCGGCCGGCTGACTCAACTAAATCCCGAGAACAGTACATATCAGCTTACCACGAACATCGGGAATTCAGTGCACAAGGGCGTTGAAGCGTTCATGAACCTTTCTCTTTTGAAAGCATTCGGGGGAACGAGTACGGACAACGATATTTCGATATTTACTTCGCTGGCTTACACACATGCAAGGTATGTGACGGGATCATTGAGCAACAACACGGAGAATATTTCTATAGTGGATAACATGGTCGAGAATGTTCCGGCGTGGAACAATCGTTACGGACTTGAGTTGAAGCTAAAAGGTCTGCGATCAACATTCCAGGTGACGCATGTGAGTGAGCAGTTCAGCGATGCGAACAATACTACTTTCGTGACGACGGGTGCGGTGGGAGTTATTCCTGCGTATGCGGTGTGTGATTGGTCGTTCAACTATGAGTTCCTGAAGAGCTATCATATCGGGGGTGGGGTCAACAACCTGACGGATGCGGTGTATTTCAGCAGGAGGATAAATATGTATCCGGGTCCGGGGATATTGCCGGGAGATGGGAGGACGGTGTATGTAACGGTGGGGGCGAAGTTTTAAAAGAAAGGGGGAGGGACGGGGAGATGAGGGGGAAACTGAATACGGGGTGACGCGGTGGTTCGCAAAGGACGCGCTAAGGTTCGCGGAGGGTTTGTTTGAAGCAGATGAATTAATTTTAAAAGGAAAAAAAATTCCTGCATGAAGAAAAAATCCTGCATGAAGAAAAAATTCCGGTTAAAGGAAAATTCCGGTTAAAGAAAACTTCCTGCTTAAAGGAAAAAACCTCTGCTTAAAGGAAAAACCTCTGCGTAACTCCGCGTGCCCTCCGCGAACCACCGCGTCACCCCGCACCCGCACCGCGCCCTCGCCCCGCCCCCGCGCCCTCACCCCTTCCGCCCGATTCCGAACACCCCTCCTCACTTCCGAACGCCTAAACCCCAAAAAATCCCCAATTTCCCCCGGGCATAACAATTGCCTTAACGCCCCTAAACCACCAAACTATGCTGCTGAGTTATTTCACCGTCGCCCTCCGCAACCTCCTCCGCCATAAGCTCTTCTCTTTAATTAATATCGGCGGGCTCGCCGTCGGCCTGGCAGCTTTCTGGATGCTTGCCTTGTATGTCGGCAACGAACTCAGCTTCGACAGGTATCATGAAAAAGCCGATCGCATCTTCCGTATCGCCCAGCACGCCCAATGGGATGGCGGCAACTTTAACGGCGCCGTAACGCAGGTTCCCTATGCTGCAGCCATGAAAGCAGACTTCCCCGAAGTGGAAGAGGCAGTTCGCATCGATGCAGAAGGTGGTGGCACATTCAGTTACAATGGCAAAGAGTTTCGTGCCGGTGATCTCATATTCGCCGACAACAGTTTTTTCAAGGTCTTCACTTATAAGTTTCTTTACGGAGATGCCGGTACTGCATTCTCGAAACCCCGATCGATCGTAATTACTCGTTCACTTGCACAGGTTGTGTTTGGCGATCCATCTGTTGCGCTAAACAAGGCGCTGGAGTTTGGAACAGAGTCGTATCTCGTTACAGGTGTGATCGAAAATGTTCCGTCTAATTCTCATTTCACTTTTAGTGGTGTTCGTATCATGCCAGAAATGATGGAAGGCACCTGGATGAACTCAGGCCTGTATACGTACATCCTGCTTCGTGAGGGCACCGACATAAGATCGCTCGAAGCGAAGATGCCCGCGTTCTTCGAAAGGAACATGAAAGCATCGATGCTGCCGATGGAATACAGGGCAGAGTTCCAACCACTCACTTCGATACATCTTTACTCGTCACTGGATTTTGAGTTGGGCGCGAATGGAAGCATCACGTATGTGTATGTGTTTTCAGCGATTGCTGCGCTCATCTTGTTGATTGCTTCTATCAATTACATGAATCTCTCTACGGCGCGATCATCGCTACGTATCCGCGAGACAGGACTTCGGAAAGTGGTGGGTTCACGCAGGGGTCAGTTGATATTGTTGTTCCTCACCGAGTCGGTTTTTATTACGATGATTGCATCGGTACTGTCGATTTTCGTGATGACGCTGGCGATGCCGTTGTTTGAAACGTTCACAGGGGCGGCGATCGACATCTGGAAATTCGGGATTGCCAACACGATTGGTGTACTGGTCCTGTTTTCGGTGGTTGCCGGAACTCTAAGTGGTATTTATCCGGCATTCTTCCTTTCAGGGTTTCGTGTAGTGCCCGCGTTGAAGGGGCTTACCGGGAGTCATGAGGGCAACATATTGTTTCGCCAGGGACTTGTAGTGTTCCAGTTTACGGCAACCATTGCAATGATCGCAGGCTCGATCGTCATTTATCGCCAGCTTGATTTTGTGACTCACAAAGATCTCGGATTCAACAAAGACCAGGTGATCACGTTCCACCTGAACGGCTCCGATGTTCGCACGAAAGTCAACACCATTCGTGAAGAGCTTCTCAGGCAAAATTTGGTGGAAGACGTTGCTACTGCAGGGAACCCGATCGGTAACAACAACATAGGTGGTCGCGACTACAAGATTGAAATGGATGGGAAGATCGAAGACAGGACAAGAATGGCAAACTACTTTACCGTCGATGAAGACTTTATTCCCACGCTGCAGATCGAAGTTACAGAAGGCAGAAACTTCTCCAGGGAATTTATCACAGACAAAGATCAATCAGTTATCGTGAACGAGGCGTTGGTTTACGAGGCAGGATGGGACGAAGCTGTTGGAAAAAAGATCCAGATGGGCGAAGTCGTTCTCAATGTTGTTGGCGTCGTGAAAAACTTCAACATCTACTCTCTTCAACATGAAGTTGGCCCACTCATTCTTCAATTGCCCCGCGAGCAGGTAGAGAAAGACAACATGTATGTTCGCATTGGTGCGTCGGATATGCCCACAGCACTGAGCTTTATCGAAGAGACATACAAGAAATACGACGCAGGCGCTTTCGAATACAATTTCCTGGATCAGAACTTCGAGCGACAATATCGCGCGGAACAACTGCAGGGAAAAATGCTGCTGACCTTTACAGCCCTCGCGATATCTATTGCATGTCTTGGCCTGTTTGGGTTGATCACATTCACGACCGAACAACGCCGCAAGGAGATAGGGATCCGGAAAGTCCTCGGTGGAAGCGTGGCGGGCATCGTGATACTGCTTGCGAGAAACCTGCTGATACTCGTATTGGTTTCTTCCGTAATCGCTACGCCGATCGCATGGTACATGATGAACGGATGGCTGCAGGAGTTTGCTTACCACGTGGAAATTGGTGCCTGGATCTTTTTGGCAGCGGGCTTGACGGCTTTGTTGATCGCCATGATCACCGTAAGCTCACAGGCAGCAAGGTCGGCACTGGCAAATCCAGTCGACAGTTTACGAACTGAGTAACGTTACTCGCTCCGTAGATTCTTAGCCGGATCGGTCATCGATGCCTTGATGGTCTGCGTGAGCATTGTTATAAGTGCTATCATGATCAATACGATCATTGGCAACACGAGCAGCTCCCATGTCAGGTCAATCCGGTAAGCATAAAATCCAAGCAGGAAGTCGATGCTGAACCACGCCATGGGTGTGGCAACAATGCAGGCGATCACAACAACCTTCATAAATTGACTCGACAACAGCACGAGAATATTTTCAACAGAAGCGCCGAGGACCTTGCGAATACTGATCTCCTTCACGCGCCGGACGGTGGCGAACACACAGAGGCCCAATAATCCCAGGCAAGAGATCAACACAGCGACGCCGGCAAAGACGAAGAACAATGTGTAGGTAGTCGATTCGGTTTTGTAATAGCTGTCTATCTCGTCGTCGAGGATCTTTGGTTCGTAAGGTTCAGAAATAAATTCACTTTTCCACAGCGATTCAATAGCAGCGAGGGTAGATTCATTAGTCGACTCGTCGAACCGGATATTTGCGTGAGAATAAACTTCGGGCTCCTGGAAGATCAATGCAGGTCCGATCGAATAGTGCAATGGTTCACTATTGAAGTCGGCTACAACACCAACGATCTCGGCCGTACCTTGCCAGTTGAATTGCTTGCCGACTGCCTCATCGGGAGAGCCAAGGTCCAAAACTTTTAACAGCTGCTCGTTTACTATAACAGGGTGGATCGGATTATCTGTAGGTGCGGGGATCCTCCCGGAAATGAGTTTCAAATTGTAAACCTTGTAGTATTCTTCGTCGGCATAGATTGCACATACAACTTTAATTTCTTCGCTGCCAGGTTTGCCCATCATGTTCCACCAATGGTCTACGCTGATTGGGGCCGTCCTGGAAAGCGATGCATTGACGACACCGGGAATCATTTTCACTTTTGTGATGAATGATTGCTTGTGGGCCGAATCCGGGACGTTAATGTTAACAATACCTTTTCGTTCGAAGCCAAGATCTATCGATTTAATAAAGTTAACCTGCCTGGTGAGGGCAAATACGGTTGTTAACAATATTGCCGAGATTGCAAATTGAAAGACCACCAGGGTTTTTCGCATACCGATCCCTTTTGCCTGGGTTATGTGTCTCAACGTTGCGCCGGAAATTATCCAGGCCGGGTACCACCCGGCAACGACCGCAATGAACAACAGGGCAAAGAAGATCATTAGGACAGACATCGGTTCAGCCAGCACCGAAAATTGTATGTGCTTACCGAGTAATTGATTGATGTTCGTGGTGATGAACGCGGCGATTGAAACTGCCAACACCCCTGAAACAAACACGAGGACGAGTGGCTCCATTAAAAACTGTAAGAGCAGTTCTGTCCGGCCAGCGCCAGTCGTTTTGCGGATGCCCGCCTCGCGGGTACGAACAATCGCCTGCGCAGTCGACAGGTTGATGAAGTTTATCACTGCCAGGAACAGCACTGCGAATCCTATCACCCCAAAAATTGCCAGCCACTTCGAGTCGATAGCTTTCACCCATGGGCCTCCTCCGAATCGCGCTGCGTCGAGGTGGATATCGGATACGGGTTGTAGAGAAAGTGTTGCAGTAACCTTGTCTTCAGGTGACGATCTGCTGATGTACCGGCTTGCGATATCGATCAATCGCGTCTCTACAAAAGAGGGATCATCGCAAACGACGTATGTGATCGCGTTGAGCTTTACCCATTCGCCACCACCAAAGTACCACGTGTCGCCGGCGGAGAACTCGCTATCGTCGGTGTAAGACAGCAACATCGACGCCGGCATACTTGTATTGCCGGGAAGGTCGCGAAATACCCCGGCAACTTTTATGTCGTACTTGCTGCGATAGCGGAATGACCTCCCGATGGGATCTTCGTTGCCGAAAAACTTCTCTGCGGTCGACTGCGAGATTAACGCCTCGAACGGCCTGGTCAAGGCATGTTTGTCACCACGAATGATCTCGACATTAAAAATGTCCAGAAACCCTGGCTCGGCAACAAGGATATGTTCCTGGGCAAACACCTTTTCGGGTGTGATCGCCACTGTACTTTTGTATTGAGGAAGCGCGATCGCCACTTTTTCGACGCCGGGCACTTCCCTCCTCAAAACTTCGGCAAGCGGTATGGGCGTAGCGTAGATATCAAATTCCTTGTTTGATTGCAGCCATGTGGAGTTTACCCGGTATGTCCTTTCAATGGGGTCGAAGCTCAGTTCATAGCGGATGAAAAGAAAAATCACGAGCGCTATGCTGATACCCAACGTCAATCCAAAGACGTGCAGTGATGTAAAGAACTTGTGCCTTGTCAGGTATCGGACGCTGAAGTGCAAATAGTTAATGTTCAGATCTGGTCTTCTCATAGCATATGGGCGTAAGAATGATAGTACATCTATAACAAACATCAGTCTTGCAAAGAAAGAACCGCGACGTTGAAGTCGTTCGTTAAATCGTTCATGAAGGTCGCCCTGGAGATCTTCGAGAAGGGTTCTATCGCAATACCATTCCAGGAACCTATCGGCCCAACGAGGCGGTTTCATATATTCTTAAAAGTTACCTTCGGGATCATCTGCCACATCTGGTCGCGTTGCGACTTTGCTTTTAGCAGGGCTTTCTTTCCTGCGGTCGATATGGTGAAGAACCGTTTGCTTCTTCCTCCCCTTTCGTTCGTAGCGCCGCCGAGGCGAGATTCGAGAAATCCCTTTTGTTCCAAACGAATGAGTGCAGCATGCACAACAGTAAATACAACTCGTCGTTTGGTAACACGATGTATCTCTTTTGCAACGGCAATGCTGTACGCGTCTTCCTGGAGAATGCTGACGGCCAACAGGACCAACTCTTCGAATTCCCCGATATATGTTCCTTTCACAAACTGATATTATATCACTAAATGTATATCTAATAGTGAACTAATCCAAATGATTGCTTAATTTAAACGACATGTGGAAAACAAATCTCGTCCTGGCATTCCGCCAACTGGTCAACCGGCGGGTACACTCTATTATTAATATAGCCGGGCTTGGCGTCAGCCTTGCCATTTGCCTCTCCCTGTGGTCGTATGTCCGGTTTGAAACGAGTTTCAATTCGTTCCCGGATGCCGATCGCAGCTATGTTCTTTTTAACTCATTCTATTCCGTAAATCTCCAGTCATTTGCGGGATACGGTATCGCTCCAGCCGTGGCCGAAGCAACACCGGCAATCGAAAATTACCTCAGGATACATTGGAGCGAGGCAATGGTCACCCTGGAGGATTCCAAACCACGGGAGATAAACAACATCCTCTTTGTCGATACGGCTTTCTTCGAGTTCTTTCCATCGAAGGCTGTCGCAGGCGACATCAGCAGGTCGCTTAACGGGCCGTACAGTTGGGTGCTTACGCGCAGCCTGGCCAGCACCATGTATAAAGATCCGCAAGATGCAATCGGGCAAACAGTTGAGATAAAAAACGACTGGTTTACTGCCGACTTCACAATAACCGCGGTGGTCGAAGATCCCCCGGCGAATTCAACCATGCAGTATTCAAGCCTGCTTGCGATCGAACCTCTGCTGAAGTCACCATCTTACCGCGACGATCCTGTTTACAATAACTTCAACACGTTCATTCAACTTCGCGATGCATCTATGTTGCCGCAAGCGCAAGATGCGCTCAATGCATTCTCCAGGAGATACAAAGAAGGAAAATCGTTTAGCTACGAACCTGGGATGTACCTTCAACCGATCCGTGAGAACCACCTCTCGCACCGCGATCCGCGACAGGGGCAAAATCTTGAATCAATCTATTTGTTCGTTACGATCTCTTTGATCGTGCTGACTCTAGCCTGGGTCAACTTTATTAATCTCTCAACGGCACGGGCAATCGAGCGCGCAAAAGAAGTCGGGATACGGAAAACGATCGGCGTAATGCGAACACAACTTGTCGTGCAGTTCCTCACAGAGTCGCTCCTGATGAACATCATCAGTGTCGGGGTGGCAGTGGTTCTTGCGGGGTTGCTCAACCCTGTTTTGCGGGAGATGACTGGCCAACCGGTTCCCTTTAAATTCAATGACCTGCCGGGGATCATGATCATTGTCGGCCTGATCGGTATGGGTACGTTGGCTTCGGGGGCATACCCGGCACTCCTGCTCTCGTCCCTTAAGCCTGTCGATGTTATCAAAGGCAATACTGCGGGTAAAACGAGTGGCTTCTCCCTGAGAAAAACACTTATCGTTTTTCAATTCTGTGCTTCGTCGATACTGTTGATCGGCATAACAACGATCGTTACGCAGATCGATTTCATGCAAGGACATGACAAAGGCTTCGACACGAACGGAGTGCTGGTGATCTACGGCCCCGACTACATTGGCCAGTCTTCGAGTGAGCGTGCCACCTCATTCAAGAACAGGGTAAAATCTATTTCTACTGTCGAAAATGTTTCTAATTCGGGCGTGATCCCGGGCGGCAGCTACAACAGCGAAACTCATATGGAAATTGCGGCTCACGAAGGGCAGGCACCTCCCGGCGAAAACATGCGGGTTGTTTATTGCGACATGGACTTCGTACCAACATTCAACGTACAAATACTCGAAGGCCGCACGTGGGACTATCGGATAGAGAGCGACAAACGAGCCGTGCTCATCAACGAAGCCAGCATCGAACCGTTTGGATTGAAGACGGCAAAGGATGCCCTGAATGAAAGAGTGGTTTTTGGAAGTGACACCCTGCAAATACTCGGAGTTGTAAAAAATTTCTACTGGGAATCACTGAAAGTCGGGCATCACCCGGTGATGTTCTGGCCAATAGAAAATTATTCGCGAAGGATATCGGTACGGATAAACAGCGATGTCGATGAAACGGTAAAAAAGATCGGGCAGATCTACAAAGAATATTATCCAGATAGTGAGTTTGATTACACGTTCGCGGAAGAATATTACAATAACAGGATGTATTATTCAGACAAACGGTTCGCGAGGATCTTCCTGGTCTTTGCGGTGTTCGCGATGGCGATCTCATGTCTCGGCCTGTTCGGCTTGACGCTATTCACCACGCAACAGCGGTCGAAGGAAATCGGCATTCGAAAAGTACTCGGCGCGTCCATCTCCAACATAATGACACTGCTTGCGTCGCAGTTCGGAAAACTGTTCCTGGTGGCGACTATCATTTCTGTTCCGGTAGGCTGGATAGTTATCAATAGCTGGCTCGAGCAATTCCCGGTAAAGATGAGTGTATCGGTGTGGTTGTTCGCGGTGCCG
>DASRSO010000083.1:0-42013 GCA_035656375.1 Cyclobacteriaceae bacterium
GCAGCACGGTGCTGTCGGGATTTGATCTCTCGTGCACCGGTAATTCAACCGCCGTAAGCCCGATCCCGAATATCGGTTATGTAAAGGTTGGCACATGCGGGTGCTCTGGCGCGGATGCTGCAAAATTTGCCGAAGACATCCAGGCTGTGATCCGCAACCAGGACAATGCAAACCTTAAGGGATGGATCGTTGATCTTCGGGGCAACGGCGGTGGTAATATGTGGCCGATGCTCGCGGGTATTTCGTCGGTACTGGGCGACGGCGTGGTTGGGCATTTCATCGATCCCGACAACAAAGAGGCAAAGTGGTCGGTTACTGCGGGCACATCTCTTTACGAAGGCTCCGTGGTCAACGCAGTTGCAAACCCTTATCGGCTTATCAATCCCAATCCAAAAGTTGCTGTGTTACTCGACCAGGGTTGTGCAAGCTCGGGCGAAGCGATTGCTGTTGCGTTCATCGGTCGTCCTAAAACTATGTCGTTCGGTGTCGGGACCTGCGGACTTTCCACGGCGAACGCGACGTACTTCTTATCGGACGGCGCACAATTTCAACTGACGGTTTCGCTGATGGCGGATCGTAACAAAGTAACAAAGGGAGGGTCGATCGTACCCGACGTTACAGTAGCCGGCGATAAGGAAGTGGTCAACAAGGCTGTCGAGTGGATCAACCAGCCTTAAAAAAAACGTGGTGCCCTTCCGGAGCACCACGTCTTTCAAAAACTAAGGGACAAATCTTAAACGGCACTGCACAGGGACGATCTCTGTGTTATCGTCGAGTACAATCAGGAACATGAATGCACGCTCCGTGAAGGTACCTGCTGCGGGTGCTGCGGTTACGCGGTTAGCCGCTGCCATCTTCGTGTTGAACTCGCTAAGTGTAGTGCTAAACGTAACCTGCGTTCCATCAACAGAAACATTTGCTGCATAAGCCGCCGTAGCGTCGTACAGGCTTCCAGGCAACAACGCTGTTCCGCCAGCGGTGATCTTCTTCAGTCTCACGATCTTTCTTCCTTTGTCGGCGGGGATCGAAAGAGTAAAGCTGATCTGAGCGTTGCTTGCGTACTGTACGGTGTAGTACGGGTTGAATCCGTACGTTGTCGCACCGGTGAATGTCACCGGGATCTCGGGGCGGTTATCGCGAACGAGATCGTCTTCGAAGTCTTTGTCGCAAGAAACGAGCGACACCGCTGCGAACACAATGAATATGTACTGATATATCTTTTTCATTTCTGATTCAGTTTTAAGAATTAATCAACATCCCACCATACTCTCACATTCTGGAAAATACCAGTCTGGAAGTTCGGGTTACGCGAGATCTCGTTGTTGGTGTACACCGCACGTACCGGTCTCGTTCCATCGACACCTACCGCGTTCTGGTGCGGCAACAGTGTAGGATAACCGGTCCTTCTCCAATCGTTCCACGCTTCGAGACCGTTGCCAGTCCACGAGATGTACTTCTGCGTGATGATCTGCTGTTGACGATTCGCTGCCGTTCCACTGAGTGTTACACGCGACGCATTCGCTGCATCGGCAAAATACGTGGTAACGGCCGCAGCTGTAACTCCAACTTCTGCCATGTGCGCTTTGATGCCTTCCTGGTAATAATCGTTTGCCGTTTTACCCGCAGGCAGCGTTACGCCAGGTAGAATGGTTGCAGCCTCTGCCATGATGAATGCACGTTGTGCGTTCGTCAGCAAGCGAACGGGGCCAGCGCCACCAACACCGGTGATCGAAGTATTCCACCTCGACCAGGTTGTACTGGGAGTGGGAAGCGTTCCGCGATAACCATTGTCGAGTGTTGTGTACTTACTGCCGGGTGACGTAACTAACAGGGTTAACCTGGGATCGTTAAGTCCCTGGAGCAGGTTCAGGTAACGTGTGCTCACGATCATTTCGTCGCGGAATGAAGTTACGTTAACATACTGGTGGATCGGGTTCTGGCTACCAACAGCCGATCCAAAAGCTACACGGAGGTTCTGCGCGTTGTCGACAATGTAGTTGTTGCCTGCGATCACTTCATTGATAACAGTTGTTGCAAGAGTTGGATCGACCTTGCTTATGGTCATGGCCAGCTTCAACAACAATGTATTTCCAGCGCGTTTCCAGTTGGCGATTGTACCGCCATACGAAAGGTCGTCTGCTCCGGGAACGAGCGCAGATGAGGTCGCATTCAGGTCAGCAAGACCTTCGCGTGTAAGGTCGAACAGACTCTGGATCCCCAAAGACGAATTGCCTTTGTAGATGTCTTCCTGCTTGTCGACGCGCGGTTGCGTATCGTCCAGGCCACGAAGAGCGTGCGAATACGGAACATCGCCCCATATGTCGGTTGCAAGGCTGAAAGTGTAAGCCATCATGATCTTGCCTATACCTGCGTAGTATGGAGAGTTGGTCTCAACCGCGCGGTCGATCAGGTGTCGATACGAGATCAATGCGCCGTCGTACAACTCGAAGTTCCACTGGTTACCGAAGTCGGCGCCAGTAGTGTTGTAGATGTCGTACTGTGCAGGCTGGCCTGCTGTACCAGTCAGGTACGACATGACCGTAGACGCAAACTTGTTCAACTCGTTGGCGTCGGTAAATGCTGTGCCACCGAGACCGTTCGACAACAACACCGCAGGAGAAACTTCGAGCGGGTTGTTGGGCGAATCGTTTATGTCGAGAAAGTCTTTACAACCAGTCGCAACAACGAGCATTGCGACGATCGTAAGACAAGAATATATCTTTTTCATTTTCATGATCTTTTTCATTTAGAATGTGACCTTAAGATTCACTCCATAGTTCCTCACATTCGGCGGGCCGCTGAGGTCGAATCCCTGGATGTTTCCGGCACCTTGAGTGTTCAACTCGGGGTCGCCAGGATAACCGGGTGCAAAGAACCACAGGTTCCTTCCGCTTACACCGATCATGATGTCGGTGAAAGGAGTTTTCGACAACAATGTCCTTGGCAGGTTGTATGAGAACACAACCTCACGAAGGCGATATACTGTTGCATCGAACACAGCGCCTTCCGAAGCAAGACCACCAAGTCCCTGCCAGTATGCCTGTGAAGAGATCTGTATGTTGTTGGGTCGGAAAGTTCCATCGCCGTTATCGATCACACCGGGAAGTATCCTTGGTTGATCGCGATCAACGCCGGTGATCTTCATCATACCCGTGTTGCGTAAGTCGGCCATCGAGAACGAATAGATCTGACCGCCCTGGCGTGTATCTACCAGTGCCGACAAACTAAGGTTCTTGTATGTGAACACGTTGTTGATACCAGCGAGGAAGTGAGGCTGCGGGCTTGCGATCACGGTGTTCGGAACGGCCGGCACAAAAAGCCCGGTAGTACCATTCACCAGGAGCTCGTCCACATTGTTGCGGGCATTCGCGGCACCAACAACAACACCATAAGGCTGACCAACGTAGATCGAAGGTGTGATACCGGTGAAGGCATTACCTGTGATCGGCGCATTGGTAACTCCGGGAGCGATCTCGTTCACCACGTTGCGTATCCTGGTGAAGTTTGCAGTGATATCCCATTTGAATTCACCGACCTTCACAGGTGTTGCAGACACAACGAGTTCGACACCCTTGTTAGTCATTTTACCGATGTTCGTCGTGCGTGTGTTATATCCTGAAGAGTTCGACACAGCTACGTTGAAGATCTGGTTCGAGCTTACCGTATTGAAATAGTTGAAGTCGATACCAAACCTGTTGCGGAACAAACCGATGTTTACACCTACTTCCTTCGATGTTACAAACTCGGGAGTAAGTGCCGGTGCACCAAGGCGTGTGTTCGGCGCGAAGCCGGCCACGTTGCCTCCATTTACTGCAAGAGGATAGTTAACCTGCGCGGAGTTGTTACCGAACGTCCCCTGCACGTAAACATCGTTCAACTGGTAAGGCGTCGCGTCGCGACCCACCTTCGCGTAGTTGGCTTTCAACTTCAGGTATGAAAGGATGTCTGACTCAAGTCCAAACGCGTCGGTGGGGACAAAGCTCACGTTCACGGAAGGATAGAAGTATGTGTTGCTGCCAGCCGGCAGAGTCGACGACTGATCGACACGGCCGGTGAATTCAACAAACGCATAATTGTTGTAATTGAAACTTGCCTGCCCATAATAACCGAGCAGACGTTGCTTCGCGATCAACTGCGCACTTGTGTATGTGTACGTTGTTGCCGTACTGGGATCGTAGAAGTTCGGAACGGTGAGGTTCGTAGAAGTGAACTGCGGATTGTACGTGTAACGTTGGTTCATGTTCCAGCCCAACAAACCACCAACTGTAAGACCTTCAACAAACACGTTGTCTTTGTTTGCAGTAAAGATCAGGTCGCCGTTGTATTCCGAACGGAACACCTGGTCGATGATGATGTTACCGGTAGCCGAACGGTTAGACCCGATCGCCTGCCTGTTCTGGCGGTTATCAACATAGATGTCGCCCGTTACACGATAAGTAACAGACAACCACTTTGTGAGATCATAACCAAGATTGAAGTTACCGAACACGCGGTTCACCTGGCTCTCCTGAACTTCATACTTGGTGCTCCACAACGGATGGTTCTGTGTAGTGCTGAAGTAGATACCTCTTCCGAGAGCATCTTCGAAAGGCCTGCCTACCATGTCGTAGCTTCTGGGTATACGATAAAGTTGTCCCATGGCGCTACCACCGTTACCAGCTGGCGCGTTTGCCTGCGTGGTTAAAGCATACGTGAGGTTACCACCGATCTTGAGGCCGTTGTTCAACTTACTGTTAGCGCCGACCTGGATGTTGGTTCTGCCGAAGGATGAATTGGGGATAATGCCTTTCTGCTGCATGTTACCAACACTGAAGATCATGTTGTTGTCACCTTTGCCTGTGGTAACCGAAACAGTATTCTGAAAAATACTGCCGGTGTTGAACAGGTCAACCACGTTGTTGGGATATGCCTCGTAAGGAACCACATCGCCCTGGAGTGTTGTCACCTGGGTGAGTGATCCGTCGAAAGCGGGACCCCATGAGTTTACCTGTGTGTTTACGAAGTCGTTGTTTGTACCCTGGCCGAACTCGTTCTGGAATTTAGGAAGGCCATACACTGTCTGCGCGTTGTACGAAGAGCTGAGTGATATTTGTGTTCCTTCTTTTCCTTTACCCGATTTGGTCGTGATGACGATCGCACCTGCCGAAGCACGTGAACCATACAACACCGAAGCCGCGGGGCCTTTCAGGATGTTGATAGATTCGATGTTGTCGGGGTTGATGTCAGCAAGACGATTCGAAGTCTGGCTGTCGAACAAAGAGTTCGTTGTTAAGTTAGTGTTGTTGCTGAAGATGATACCATCTACAACAATCAGGGGTTGGTTAGAACCGTTGAACGATGTAACACCACGAATGTTGATGTTCGTGCTTGCACCGGGAGCGCCACTGGAGCCAACGATGTTCACCCCTGCAACCTTTCCCTGGAGTGAGTTAAGAACGTTGGGTTCTGACCTTTGCTGAATAGCCGAGCCATTTACAGATTGGAGCGAATACCCCAAACTGCGCTGGTCTCGTTCGAGTCCTTGTGCAGTAACCACTACTTCCGCAAGTTGGTGTACGTCTGACTCAAGTTGGAGATCGATTACGGATCTATCGCCAACGGCAATCTCCTGTGTCTGGTATCCAATGAAGGAGAAGACAAGAGTTGATTCGTTGGTGGGAACAGTGATGCGAAAGTTTCCGTCTGCATCCGTAACTGTACCCTGTGTAGACCCTTTAACCAGCACGTTTACGCCTGGTAGACCACTTCCGTCTTCCCTGGAAACGATCTTGCCCGAGATTACCCGGTCCTGTGCAAGAGCAGCCCCCAAAGAAAACATCAGTGCAAAGAAGAACAGTAAAGTTTTCTTCATACGATGAATTTTGGTTTAGAATTGTCTCTCCACCAGGCGGTTTGCCGATATTATCGACACCCTTCTGATGTTAGTCCAAAACAAGGCTATTGGGCAATTAAAAAAATGACCGAGGAGAAGTGAAAAAAAGGGGGAGTCGCCTCCCCCAATTAGGGT
Source organism: Cyclobacteriaceae bacterium (assembly GCA_035656375.1). Taxonomy (GTDB): domain Bacteria; phylum Bacteroidota; class Bacteroidia; order Cytophagales; family Cyclobacteriaceae; genus ELB16-189. The sequence goes on from DASRSO010000083.1 coordinate 6,008, forward strand.
TTTCGTGTAGTGCATGAAACATGACCACACGGTAAGAATGTAAAAGCTAGATCAGCTTTTCGAGATTGGCTTTCGCGATCGCTTCAGACTTCGACTTCACCTGGAGCTTCGAATAGATATTTTTTATATGGGTCTTAGATGTCTCTTTCGAGATGAAGAGCTCTTCGGAAATTTGAGTGTAGGTCTTTCCCTCGGAGATCAATTGCAAGATCTCTGTCTCTCTCTTCGTGAGCGGGCTGTTGGGGTTCACGTGGAAGTTATCGATAACCAGGCGGGCGATCTTACTGCTCATCGGTGCACCACCCTTCACGATCTCCTCGAGTGCTGTAAGCAACTCGAGATAGTTGGCGCTCTTGGTGATATAACCCGACGCGCCCGACTTCAGCGCTTCGAACACAAGCTCGCTGTCTTCATAAACCGTTACCATAATGATATCGGCGTGAGGATGCTTGTCTTTAATGATCTTCGTGCCCTGTATCCCATTCATGCCACCAGGCAGCTCAATATCCATCAGCACGATGTCGGGCCGATCGGCATTGAGATGTTTCACGGCTTCTTCGCAAGAGCCATAGGCATTCGCCACGTAAAACTTCTGTGAGCTGTTGACGATGAGTGAAAAACTGTTGCGGATCTCTGGGTCGTCCTCTACGATCAGGACTCTTTTCTTAAATGGGGATGCCATACTTAACTCTCTTTTTATTTATTGTGAATATCAAACGTATTGTCGTTCCCTGTGAGTGAGCACTTCTAACCTGCAGGTATGAATGTATCCGGTCTGCCCTGCTCTTCATGTTCTTTACTCCATTCACCTTGCTCAACTCTTCTGTAACGAAGCCCTTGCCGTCGTCTTCGAGTATCATCTCAAACTGGTCGCCTTCCTGCTTCAACGTAAACGAAACATTTCTGGCTTGAGAATGATTAAAAGAATTTGTCATTGCCTCCTTAAAGATCAGGTTTGCCTCGCGACTGAACCCGTATGGAACGATGACATTGCCTTTAACCTCGTTGTATGCCCTGAAATTGATGTCTTTTTCATTGAACAGCTTCTCACCGAAGTCACGGATGTGAATGAAAAGCTTCGACAACTCGTCGTTGACCGGGTCTATACTCCAGATAAAATCCCGCGTCCCGGTGTATAAATACTTGGCCGAATCTTCGACCTTATTATAGAGCTCAGCAGAATGCCCGTTCTTGCTGAGTTTCATAAGACTGATATAATTGATGATGCGCGTGAGCTGATTGCCCATCTCGTCGTGGAAGTCGCGTGCAATCTCTTTGCGAAGGCTATCCTGCTCCTGTTGCCGGATCTTCTGCAATTCAACCATTTTACTGAAACGCCGACGTACGCGGATGTAGAAATACAAAGCAACACCGCCAATCGCAAGCACAACGGCTAACACCTGGAAGGCAGTGGTCCTGTAAAATGGGGCATTTATTGTGAATGCATACGACAACGGCTTGGTATCCCAGCTGCCGGAGTTGTTGGTAGCCTTCACTATAAATACATAGTCACCCGGCGGCAGGTTTCCATACGTCACCTGGTTGTTTGACGAAGGCAACGACCATGTTTTATCGTAGTTCTGAAGAATGTACTGGTACCTGACGGATTTCGGGTAACGCTTATCAACCCGGTTAAAATGGAATGTGATGTAATTCCGGTCCGACGGCAGCCCGGGTTTCTTTGGGATCTGGAAGAACCCATCACCAGCTTCGCCATACTCACGAATAGGATACTGACCATTGAACAATTCAACGTCGGTAAGGTGAAGTCCGAATGAATGCCAGCCGGCATTGCGAAGATCGTTGTATGCATAAACACCGTCGATCATTCCGAAGTACTTGTCTTTGCCCAGATAGTATGCGTTCGGATTTGTCTCCACGCCTGCCAGGCCATTGTCGTAACCGAAATGTAGCAGTTCATCGATCTCAAGTCCTTCGCTCAGTTTCACCCTCGAGATACCTTTCTCTGTTCCGATCCAGATAAGGTCTTCGAGGTCGGGCGCTACGAAGTAGATGAAGTCGGATGGCAGGCCGACTGTCGTGTCGAGCATCTTCTTTGCGCCGGTCTCCACGTTGTAGATCAATACTCCTGCCCCACCCGATCCAACCAACAGGTATTTTTTCCTGAACACCGACAAGGAGAACACGCCGGTGTTCTCGATCTCTTTGAGTTGAAGTGATGTTGCTTTGAAATCTTTGATCACGCTTAGTCCGAGATCGGTGCCGGCATAGATCACATCGTTGAAAGGCATGTATCGCAACGAAAGAACGATACGGCTCGGAAGACCCTGGTCGATCGAAATAGAACTGAACTTCGTTCCATCATAATATCCAACACCTCCACCATTGGTGCTGAACCAGATCTTGCCGGTTGCATCGAAGTTGATCTGGCTTACACCGGGGCCGGGAAGTCCATCAATACGAGTGAACCATTTGAATTCATCTTTGTCGGCATTGTAGCGACCGAGTGAGCTCGAAGTACCCACCCATACCTCGCCTGCCGGGTTGATCTCGATCGACGAAACACCTTCGTCCATCGAATTATTGATCTTATATGATTTTATTCCCGACTTATCCATCCTCCACAGGCCTTTGCTCGAGGAGCCTATCCATGTCGACCCGTGACGATCCTCGTTGATCGCAAACACGGAGTTAAGTTTATCCGAAGTGCAACGATCGAAATCCTGGACGAAATATTTATACAGACCATTACCGGAACTTCCGAACCACGTGTTACCCTCCGAGTCGAGAAAAACCTGCGTGATACCGACTTCCTTCAACACGGTATCGACTTTATGAATGCCGTCCTGCCAGTATTCTTTTAAAAGTCGATCGTCGTGCCGTGTCCAGAATGCTTTGGTAACCGGGTCGTATTGCAACACGGGCCGGTCGATGATCATTTTGCCCGCGGTAAATGTTGCGTTGAGGTAATCGAATTCAAAGAAACCTTTGTTCGTACTCAGCCAGGTTTTGTCGGCCATGTTGAAGATGTTCGACAAGTAACTGAAGTGTTCGTTGTGTTTCACGACGCGATCTCCTTTCGGCGAGCGAAGAAGAAAACTGCTGTCGTTCAGGTAAAGAAGTATGTCGCGGTTTGGAAGAAGGTGGGTGTACTGAATGATCTTCTCCTTGCGCACAGGTTCATTCCAGTAGAAAATGCTGTCGTCGTGGATCTTCCCGACGAGTCCCTGGCTCGTTACGAAAAAGATTGAATCACTTAACTCGAATACGCGACGAATGCGCCGGAGGGCGCTGGGCGACCCACCGGGTTTGAATGCTTTGAACGAGACACCGTCGAAACGGGTGATGCCGCGCGGGTGAACGATCCACAGGTTTTGTTTCGAATCCAGTTTAAGATAGTGAACGATGTTGCTGAGCAGTCCATCGCGGGTAGTGTAAACCTTGAATTCCCTGCCGTCGAAGCGGGCCAGGCCGCCGCCGTGGGTGCCGATCCAGAGGTACCCGTTTTTGTCTTCGAGCACCATGTTTACCTGCGATTGCGGAAGGCCATCGAGGACGGTGTACTGACGCAGGGAATATTGCAGTTGCGCCCGTGCGGAGAGAACGGAGGCAAGGATCAGCAGGCACGCAAAGAACTTCTTTCCCATCACCCTACAAATTAAGTCTTTAGCGAAAAACAACACGCTACCGCAAATTAAGGGAAAAGTGGCGCGTGCTGCGAGCCGGCCGCTGCATGGCTTCGCGAAGGGTTTTGCCTCCGGCGGTTTGGCAATGCGGGCGCCTGGAACAAAACAAAACACCCTGCGGAAGTTAAAAAATGCAACCTTTCACTGTAACCTGAAGTCTGTTAAAAAAGTCTTAGCCGTAACAAAACTCACCCTATGATCGGAAATTATCTACTTACCGCCCTTCGCAACCTCCGCAAGCACTTCAGTTTCTCGATGATCAACATTTCGGGCCTTGGACTCGGACTGGCCACATGTATTTTGCTCAGTCTATGGATCCGACACGAGCTTAGCGTCGACCGTTTTCACGCAAAGATCGACCGGATATACCGGGTAGCGATGGAGTATTCGTTCGGGGGACAAACAAATGCAACGTCCGTATCTCCCACGATCGTACTCCCAACACTGCAAAAACAATTTGGGGAGATAGAGACAGGGGCTCGCTTTTACAATGCCGCTTCATTCCGACCATTCGTTGTGCGCAAAGGCGATACGATGTTCGAAGAAACCAGGTTTTGCTACGGTGACAGCACATTCTTCGACGTGTTCTCATTCAACCTTGTAAAGGGCAATCCAAAGAAAGCGCTGGAAGGAAAGTATTCGCTGGTGATCACCGAAAGTATGGCAAAGAAGTATTTCGGCAACACCGACCCGATGGGTCAAACGCTTTATATCAACAACAGGGCAGACTATACGATCACTGGTGTGATGGAGGATACCCCGGCCAACTCGATGATCCAGTTCGACTTCATGGGTTCATTCAGTTCATTGAACCAGGAACTGCAGTGGTGGAGTGCAAATTATCAAACATATGTAGTCGTTACACCGCAGGCGAATGTGGCGGTGCTTGAAGACAAATTCAACGAGATCGTTAAAAAGGAGCTCGGTTCTGAAGTGAGCAATCCTGGTGATTACGTGAAGTACCATTTTACGAGCATGGGCGATATCTACCTGCGTTCGACAACGTCGGAGCCGTTCGTAACAGGCAGTATTGATTATGTGTACATCTTTAGTGCGATTGCGATACTGATACTGGTGATAGCCTGTATCAACTATGTGAACCTTGCAACGGCGAAAGCAGCCGATCGTGCGAAGGAAGTAGGTGTGAGAAAGGTTGTGGGTGCAGTGCGTCGTCAGTTGGTTGCACAGTTTATCGGGGAATCGGTGGTGATTACAGGTGTGGCATTCATACTTGCGTTATTTCTTTCGAGCGCGTCGCTGCAGTTGTTCAATGGCCTTACAGGCAAACAATTCACTCAAGGCATGATCTTCCAGCCTGGATTCATAACGATTTGGGTGTTGTTGCTGGCGGCTATCGCGCTGTTGTCAGGGCTGTATCCCGCGCTGATCATAACAAGTTTCAAACCGATGAATATCCTGAGAGGAAACTTCCGCACCTCGGGCAGAGGTGTATGGCTCCGGAAGTCGTTGGTGGTTTTCCAGTTCACCGTTTCTATCATCCTGGTTATCGGCACGGTGGTGATCATGAAGCAGGTGGGATACATCCAGGGAAAGAAACTCGGCTACGAAAAAGACCTGGTGGTCATGTTACCCCTCGATCGCAAAGCGGCAGAGGTGTTCCCTCAGCTTAAAACAGAACTGCTTCGCAAAGGCAATGTCGTGGCGGTTGGCCGCGCGACTGAATCGCCGGTGCAGATCGGCGCGGGGTACTCTGTCAACTTCCCCGGCAGCGATACACGCGGAATGCTTACGGCCGGTTTGCTTATGGATGAAGGTTACATCCCGGCTGTAGGTATCGAAGTGATCGCAGGGAGAAATTTTACTGAAGAAGATTTCAAGAAGCTCGCACAGGATACTATCAACTCTTTCATACTTAATGAAACTGCAATGCGCGAGTTGGGGCTTACCCTCGACGATGCTGTGGGAACGCAGTTGAGAATGAATGGTCGCAGGGGTGCAGTAGTGGGCGTTGTCCGCGACTTTCATTTTGCTTCGATGCACGAAAAGATAAAGCCGCTGGTGATGTTTACGGAGCCCGACTATAGTTACTACTTCGTGCGCCTGGCGCCGGGGAATGTTGAAGCCGGGTTACAGGATCTGAAAGAGGCATGCGCAACACTTACTCCTCACCGTCCATTCGATTATAAGTTCCTCGATCAGAAATACCAGGCACTTTTTGAAAACGAAACGAAGATGGGGTCTGTGTGTACAGCGTTTGCAGCGCTGGCGATTGTCATTGCATGTTTAGGGCTGCTTGGACTTGTGGCATTTGCTGCTTCGCAAAAAACAAAAGAGATCGGCATACGGAAAGTAATGGGCGCCACGGCTCCCGGCATTGTATTGCTGATCACGAGGGACTTTACGATACTGGTGATTGCTGCAATTGTGCTGGGAATACCGTTGTCGTACTACCTGATGGAGAACTACTGGTTGATTAATTTTCAGTATCGCACCGACATAGGCGTTTGGCCTTTCGTGGCGGCCGCGATCGGATGTTTACTTGTGTCGTTTGGAACTGCGAGTTACCAGGCGATCAAAGCGTCGATGGTGAACCCGGCGAGTACGCTGAGGAATGAGTAACTGACGCTTTTTCAGGGGGCTGTTTCTTTTGAAAAGGAACATCCCCTTGTTCTATCCTCCACAAAAAGAATATCAATCCCACCAGGATCAGTATCACCATAAACATGATAAACGCCCTCATGATCTTCTTCACGCGCATATCACGTTCATGCCTGATGAGCACATCGTTGTAATTACGGAAGCGATCGGCCCCCGAGGCTGTCATACGGTGTCTTCTCAGTCTTATCTCATTTCGACTCATCGTATCTCACCTTAATGTTAAAATTCTTCCGCAACTTATCCAGTGCGCGGTAGGTGCGCATTTTAGCGCCACTCTCTGTGATCTCGAGTATAAAAGCGATCTCTTTGAAATCTTTATCCTCGAAAAACCGGAGTTCCAGGACCTGCAGCATATCGGTGGGCAGGTCTTTCATAAAGTTAATAAGCTTTTGAACCAGTTCTTCATCCCATTGCTCGTCCGATCGTTCGATGAGTTCCTTCACTTTCATCTCTTCGATACTAAATACATTCTTACGTTTATTCTTCCTGTAATGTTTGTTGATTTCGTTCCGCGCGATGCGATAAAGCCAGGCAGAGAAAGGAACACCGCGATATTCGTACGCCGACAGGTGATTGAGCGCGTTTATGAAAGTCTGTGAGCAAAGGTCGCCGGCAAGTTCTTCGTCGTCGGTTTGCCTGTAAATGAAGTTATAAATACGGTCGAAATATTTCTCGTACAGTTCGCCAAACGCGCGGGGATCCTTCCTGGATCGTTCTATTATTTCCCGTTCCTTGTCTAGTTCGGCTTGGGTCATTAAGAGGGAGTTGGGATTCCCATGCTAATAATGCGAAGAGTTGGTTAAAGTCACAAACTCCGAATACCAGTTGGGTATCGGGGCTTTCAATACCCAATATCCAATATCCAGTGTCCAATACCCATTCTATATAAAAGTAAGAGGCCTCTTCCACGCCTTGGAAGAGGCCACCAAACCTAAAACCTTAAAATGAGAGAGAAAATTGTAACTGCTGTGACAAAAGTAAGGTCCCATCCAGGCGGATACCATACCTACTAGGAGGTATTTTGATGGAAATTTATATCGTGTAAACACGATATGTTCGTGCTTTCACAATCGTGTTTTCTCTACCCTCTTTGCATTTTTGAATTATAGAATTCGAAGATCCTTACCAGGTCTCCCTCGGTCTTTACATCGAGTTTATTGTCCTTCATATACTTCTCGACCTCTTCACCAACATCGCCGAGACCGTCGATGAACTTCTTCTTCGACTTGATCTCCACAACCTCAACTCCGTTATTGTAATAATAGGCAGACTTCTTATAGATCTCAGTGTCGCGGCTTCCAACATCCATCGCTGGCACGTAGGTAGGTTGCTTCACGTTCAACTTTGTTTTCTTAAGCAATGCCTTTTCACCATCGAGCAACACTTCCATCAAGCCAACCATGGGAACACCATCGTCTTTATACTTCGCAGCGTTCACGAAATAACGCGGCTGACGTGTGATCGAGTCGAGCCACACCATGTGACCAACATTTTTCACATCAAGAACACGCACGCCACCAGACGTCTTGATCTCGATGTATTGTGACTTCAAGTCATACTTCATCGGGTAGCCTTCAATAAGAGAATTCTTATCGGACACCATAACGCTTCCCATGTTCCATTTCGAATCCAGGTAAACGTCGCCAACCACGTCGCCGGGGGGAATTGGCATACCGACGATAGCGTTGCCCAGTCGTTCCCAGTTCTGTGTTGAAAGGCGCTCTGCCGATATCTGTGCACGAATATTCGAAGGCACTGCGGTTTGGCAGAATGCAGCAGCTGGAAGAATGATGAGTGTGAGGATGTAAAGTTTCTTCATAAACGGGGTTTAAACTCTCGCTGCCATTAGCAGCTCAATATTTTTATACTTCATCCCGAATTTACGCGCTACGGACTCATTAGTCAACCCCGATTTATACGTGTAAACGCCCTTCATGAACCATTTGTGGGAGAAAATCATCTCTTCCACTCCCCCTTCTTCGGCGGCGCGAAGGATGGTTGGTGTAAAAATATTACTCAATGCTGTAGTTGCTGTGTGTGCCACGCGTGAGGCCACGTTCGGTACGCAGTAGTGTATTACGTCATACTTGCGGAACACGGGCTTCTCCAGTGTGGTGATCTCCGATGTTGCGATGCAACCGCCCTGGTCGATGCTCAGGTCTATGATCAGCGAATCGGGCTTCATGTTCTTCACCATTTCTTCGCTAACTACATGTCGTGCGCGGCCTTTCTCTGCCCGCAATGCGCCAATCACCACGTCGGCAGTCTTCAGGCTTTCGCTCAGGGTAACGGTATCGATGGTCGATGTATACAATTGATGACCGAGCGTGTGCTTGATCCTGCGAAGCTTGTAGATATGATTGTCGAATACCTGGATCTCTGCACCGAGACTTGTTGCTGCACGCGCTGCATATTCGGCAACAGTACCAGCACCGATGATCACCACCTTGGTAGGCGGTACTCCCGTGATGCCTCCAAGTATAATTCCTTTGCCTTTCCTTGAAGTACTAAGGTACTCAGCAGCGATCAGCATCACGGTGCTTCCGGCGATTTCACTCATCGCGCGTATGATAGGCATGCCTCCTACCTTGTCTTCAATGAATTCCCATGCGAGGGCCGTTACTTTTTTTCGGAGCAATGCGTTCACTGCTTCCTGCTGAAGATGACCGATCTGCAATGCAGAGATCAATGCCTGTCCAGGTCTGAAGTATTCCACCTCTTCGAGTGTCGGTGGTTCTATCTTCAGGATCACATCGGCTTTATAAACTTCCGATGCAGAGTATACGATCTTTGCGCCGGCTTCGCTGAACTGCTTGTCGCTGAACTTGGATCCTTCGCCTGCCTTTGTTTCCACGTGCACTTCGTGGCCGTTTGCAACCAGGAGTTCTACGGCATCTGGTGTAAGGCTAATACGATTTTCCGAAAGCGAGATCTCTTTCGGCAGCCCTATAAAAAAAGTGTGTTTCGATTTCTTTACGGCGAGTAGTTTTTCCTGTGTAAGCAACTCCGGTTTTGCCAGGGATTCAAATCCGGTCTTTTTCTTCTCACTCATACCTTTTGGTAGTGTATACGTCTTTGAGTACGACTCTCTATTTCAATATGTATTTCGAATCGCGAGGCCGGCAAGATGGATGGAACCCGTTCCGGCCACTCGACAAAACACAGGTTTCCAGAGTCGAGATATTCCTCCACACCAATGTCGTACGCTTCCTCTTCATTCTTCAACCTGTAAAAATCAAAATGATAAAACACCCGTCCTGCGTTGTCGTTGTACTCGTTCACAATGGAGAATGTGGGGCTGGTCATGGGTGAGTTCACACCCAGGGCCTTGCAAATAGTCTTGATCAACGTTGTTTTACCCGCACCCATCTCCCCGTAAAAGAGCCATACATTACACCCGTCGGCAGCTACCCGGAGGTCTTCTACCAGGTCATCCAGTTCATCAAGGGTGAAAGTCACGGCGTCGTTCCCGGTCAGGCATTCTTCGAAGTTAGCAAAATTAAAGGTACGATCATCTCTTCGAGGCTTACTCCCCCATGCTGAAAGGTGTCTTTATAAAGATTTACGTAGTAGTTGTAGTTGTTAGGATAAGCAAAAAACTGGTCCTCGATGGCAAACACATACGTTGTAGATACGTTGGGTTTGGGCAGAAAAAATCTCTCGGGTTTCAATGCCTGCATTACCTTCTCGCCCTCGTACCCCAGGTTCTTTCCTTGCTTGTACCGCAAGTTGGTGTTCACCGCTTTGTCCCCCACGATCTTGAATGGCCTCTTCACACGGATCGTGCCGTGGTCGGTCGTTATCACCACTCTTGCTCCCTTATCGGCGATCTTTTTCAGGATATCGAACAACGGTGAGTGCTCGAACCATGATTGCGTGAGCGAGCGATACGCCGACTCGTCCGGGGCAAGCTCGCGGATCATCGCCATATCGGTACGTGCATGCGACAGCATGTCGACGAAGTTGTAAACGATCACATTCAGATCGTTTGAAAACAGGTTGCTCATCGTATCGACGAGATCTCTTCCTTCTTCGAGCTTCTTGATCTTGTGATATGAAGCCTTGATGTTGAGATTATTCTTCTTGAGCTGTCGCTGTAAAAAATCTTCTTCGAAGTTATTCTTCGACTCGTCCTCATCTTCACCAACCCAAAGGTCGGGGTGTGTCTTTGCCATCTCCGAAGGAAGCATTCCTGAGAAGATCGCGTTTCGACAATAGGCAGTCGTTGTCGGCAAAATGGAATAATAGGTTTGCTCGCTGGTAACGTTGAAGTGTTCTGAAAGAATGGGTTCGATACGTTTCCATTGATCGAAGCGGAGGTTGTCGATCAAAATGACAAACAAAGGTTTGCCGGCCTTCAACTCGGGGAACACTTTCTTCTTCATGACCTGGTGCGACAACAGCGGCCTTTCGACGTTGGGATTGTTCAACCAGTTCTCATAGTTCTTCCTTATGAACTTGCAGAAGTTGGAGTTTGCCTCAACCTTCTGTGTTTCGAGAACCTCCACCATGTCGCGGTTGTCGGCATTTTCGAGTTGAAGTTCCCAGTACACGAGCTTTTTATAAATGTCGGCCCACTCGTCGTGGTTCATGTTGTCCATGAATGCCATGGAGATCTTGCGAAACTCCTGCTGGTAGCTGATGTTGGTCTTCTCTGAAACTATCCGTTTGTTATCGAGTATCTTTTTTACCGAAAGGAGTATCTGGCTCGGGTTAACAGGTTTTATCAGGTAGTCGTCGATCTTCGAGCCGATCGCCTCTTCCATAATGAGTTCCTGCTCGTTCTTGGTGATCATAACCACGGGCAGGTTGGGCTTCACGTTCTTGATCTGGTTCAGGGCTTCGAGGCCCGACATACCCGGCATGTGTTCGTCGAGGAACACGACATCGAAGTGACGTTCTCCCGAAAGCTCTACCGCTTCGGCACCATTGTTAACCGGCGTGATGTCGTAACCACGTTGTTGAAGGAAAAGGATGTGTGGTTTCAGCAAATCGATCTCATCGTCGGCCCACAAAATGGTATATCTTTGCATAGCTTGTAAAGTTAGTGAAGAAAAGTAAACACAAGATCATTAACGACCCGGTATATGGTTTTATATCGATCGACAACGATCTTGTTTTCGATCTGATACAGCATCCCATCTTTCAGCGACTACGTCGCATCCGTCAGCTGGGAGTTGCCGAGTTCGTTTATCCCGGGGCCATTCATACCCGGTTCCAGCATGCGCTTGGCGCCATGTACCTTATGCGTCGCGTGCTCGAAAGCTTTCGCGGCAAGGGCATCGAGATCAGCGACCGCGAATTTGTGTCGGCACAAATTGCAATCCTCCTCCATGATATTGGTCACGGCCCATTTTCGCACACACTCGAAGAAACGTTGCTGCACCATGTGAAACACGAGAGCATCTCGTATCAACTGATGCGTAAGCTGAACACCGACTTCGATGGCAGGTTGGATATGGCGCTTGAAATGTTCCGCAACGCTTATGCCAGAAAGTTCTTTCACCAGCTTGTCAGCAGCCAGCTCGACATCGACAGGCTCGACTACCTCCGGCGCGACTGTTTCTTCACCGGGGTTATGGAAGGTTCCATCGGTGTCGACAGGATCATCTCGATGCTAACCGTTCACGAAGACCAGGTAGTTGTCGAAGAGAAGGGCATCTACAGCATCGAACACTTTCTAAACGCGCGACGGCTGATGTACTGGCAGGTATACCTGCATAAAACATCGGTAAGCGCCGAACGATTGATGGTAAATATCATTCGCAGGGCACAATATCTTTCGCAATCCGGGAACGACTTGCCCTGTAGCAACGCCCTCAAAACTTTTTTGGTTCATAATCACAACATCGAAGATTTCACATTTAACACATCGGTGCTCGACTCTTATTCGCAGCTCGACGACCACGACGTGTGGGGCGCTATCAAGATGTGGAAAGATTCTGACGACCCCATCATTTCGGAATTGTGTAAGATGTTACTCGAACGAAACCTTTTTCAAATTCAAATAGGTGGCGCTATCAAGGGAAATCTTGAGAAGGTGAGGCAGGCGGTTGCAGCTCAATACAAAACACTGAGAAACGACACGTCTTATTTCTTTTCTTACGGAACACTCACCAACGAAGCATACGTTGTTGAAGGACAGCCGATCAAAGTCTTGATGCGCAATGGAAAAGTGTTGGACATTGCACAGGCATCCGACCTTCCGAACATTACGGCAATCAGCAAAATCGTCAAAAAAGACTATCTATGCTGGCCTAAAAATGTATCTTTGTCTTGATCGTATGGAATTTACGATAAAGCAAATAGCGGCGATGCTCGGTGGGCAGATCCATGGCGATGAACATGGAAAGATCAACATGCTCGCGAAAATTCAAGACGCGAAGGCGGGTCAGATAGCATTCCTCGCCAATCCCAAATACGAATCGTTCATTTACACCACGCAGGCAACTGCTGTTATCGTAAAGAAAGATTTTCAACCGAAGAAGGAGATCAGTTCGACACTCATACTTGTTGAAGATCCCTATTCGAGTTTCACCACGTTGCTCGAGGAGTATCACAAGATCATCAGTTTCCAGAAATCAGGCGTCGAACAACCAAGCTTTGCCGGCGACAACAATAAGATCGGCAAGAACATTTACCGCGGAGCGTTCTCTTACATTGGTAATGGTTGCGAGATCGGCGACAATGTTAAGATCTACCCGCATTGTTATGTAGGCGACAATGTAACTGTCGGCAACAACACTATTCTTCACGCCAACGTGAAACTATATGCCGGTACTCGTGTCGGCGAGAACTGCGAGATCCACTCGGGTACGGTTATCGGCAGCGACGGCTTCGGCTTTGCACCACAGGCCGACGGAACCTACAAACCCATCCCGCAGCTGGGCAATGTAATTATAGAGGACAACGTGTCGATCGGCGCAAATACTGTTATCGACTGCGCAACCATGTTTGGCGACTCCACGATCATAAGGAAAGGAGTTAAACTCGACAACCTGATCCAGATTGCCCACAACGTGGAGATTGGCAAGAATACCGTTATGGCGGCCCAGGTCGGTGTATCCGGCTCGGTGCGGATCGGCGAAAATTGCATGATCGGCGGCCAGGCAGGGATTGCCGGGCACCTGGTGATTGCCAACAACACGGGGGTTGGCGCCAAAGCGGGTGTCTCGAAAACAGTTACCGAAGAGAATACGAAGCTAATGGGCGAAATCGGGTTCCCCGTAAAGGATTATTTCAGGTCCTACGCCCTGTTCAGGAAGCTCCCCCACCTGGACGAACGCCTGCGCGAACTGGAAAGGAAGCTGAACGGTGCCCATTGAGGGCTTTGAAATCGCGCCTCAAGGGGTTAAATTTGCCCCACTTTTTACCCAAAAAATGCTAAACTATAAGCAGCAAACGATCCGGAAGTCAGTTACGATCTCTGGTGTGGGACTTCACACTGGCGTGCAGACCAACATGACGTTTGTGCCCGCAAAGCCGAATCACGGGATCAAGTTCCAGCGAATAGACGTGGCAGGCGCCCCTATTATCGATGCGGATTGCGACAATGTGGTAGATGTTTCGCGCGGTACAACCATAGAACAAAGTGGAGCCCGGGTCAGCACCATAGAACATACTCTCGCAGCCCTCGTGGGCCTGGAGATCGATAACGTTCTCATACAACTCGACGGACCGGAGTGCCCCATCATGGATGGCAGTTCGATACAGTTCATCGATGCATTGAAAGAAGCAGGTTCGGAAGAACAGAATGCTATCCGCGACTTCTTCGAAGTCCAGGACAGTATCTTCTATCGTGAGGCGGCAAGAAATGTAGAGATCGCAGCGCTGCCGCTCGACGACTACCGCGTAACGGTGATGATCGACTACAACTCGCCGGTGCTTGGAAGTCAGCATGCTTCGATCACCAACATTCGTCAATTCGAAAAGGAGATTGCTTCATGCCGCACGTTTTGCTTCCTGCATGAGCTCGAGATGTTGTATAAGCATAATCTCATCAAAGGCGGCGATCTCAATAATGCGATTGTGATCGTTGATCGTGTAGTAGAACCACACGAGCTTGATAACATCGCCAAGATGCTCAACAAGCCAAAAGTTGAAGTAAAGAAGGAAGGTATTCTCAATAATATAGAGCTTCGGTACAACAACGAGCCGGCACGCCACAAGCTGCTGGATGTAGTTGGTGACCTTGCTCTCGCGGGTCGTCCGCTGAAGGCACAGATACTCGCGGCTCGTCCGGGCCATGCGGCGAACGTCGCTTTCGCGAAGAAGCTGAAGAAGGCGATGGCCGAAGCCGACAAGAAAGGTATTCCAAGGTATAACCCAAGCCTTCCTCCTATCCTGGATATCAACCAGATCTCGAACATTCTCCCGCACCGTTATCCATTCCTGTTGATCGACAAGATCATCTATCTCGACAACGAGACTGTAGCTGGTGTAAAGAACGTAACGATGAACGAGCCCTTCTTCCAGGGGCACTTCCCCGGCAATCCCGTGATGCCGGGTGTTTTACAAGTAGAGGCCATGACGCAGGTTGGTGGCATTCTTGTATTGAACACCGTTCCTGATCCCGAAAACTACTGGACTTATTTCCTTGGCATCGACGATTGTCGTTTTAGAAAAATGGTATTGCCGGGCGATACTCTTGTTATACAGTGTGATCTCCTCGCCCCTATCAAACGCGGCATTGCCAAGATGAGAGGACGGGGCTACGTTGGCAACACACTGGTGTGCGAAGGCACCATGACTGCCAGCATTGTACCCAAAGATTCATGAGCAATTACCCTCTAACAAGCATACATCCTGAAGCCAAAATCGGCCAGAATGTTATCGTAGAACCCTTCAGTACCATCGCGAAAGATGTCGTGATTGGAGATGGTACGTGGATAGGCCCTAACGTAACGGTGATGGACGGAGCACGCATCGGGAAAAACTGCCGCATATTTCCCGGCGCCGTAATCTCAGGCATCCCGCAGGATCTCAAGTTCAGGGGAGAAGTTACCACTGCCGAGATTGGCGACAACACAACCATACGCGAGTGCGTTACGCTTAACCGCGGCACGGTAGACAAATACAAAACGGTTATCGGTTCTAACTGTCTCGTGATGGCCTACGCTCACATCGGTCACGATTCGATCATCGGTAACTACTGCATTCTCGGAAACACAACGCAGCTCGCGGGTCACGTAGTGATCGCCGACTATACGATCTTCGGAGGGGCATGTGCAGTGCAACAGTTCTCGAAGATCGGCGCTCACGCTTACATCGGCGGCGGCTCGCTCGTGCGCAAAGACGTGCCACCTTACACAAAAGCAGCGCGTGAACCACTGGCGTATGCTGGTGTGAACACGGTTGGACTTCGTCGTCGTGGTTATACCAGTGAAAAGATCGCCGAGATCCAGGAGATCTATCGATATCTCTTTTTGAAAGGCCTCAACAATTCGAAAGCTCTCGACCTCATCGAAAAGGAACTTCCCCAAAGTCTTGAGCGCGACTACATCGTAACTTTCATTAAGGACTCTGAACGTGGTGTGATGAAAGGCTTCACCAACTCCACCGAGTCGTTCGAATGAAGGTAGTTGCCGAAAATCTGGGCAAGCGCTTCAACCGCGAATGGATCTTCAGGCACTTTACACTCACAATTGAACCCGGAAAGACTTATGCGATAACCGGACCTAACGGCTCCGGAAAATCTACATTGAGCCAGGTGCTTTGGGGCCAGGTGCCGCCAACAGCAGGCACCATCAAATACATATCGGGCGATGCGTTAGTTCAACCCGTCGATCTCTTCAAACATGTGTCGATCGCCACACCTTACATGGAGCTCGTCGAAGAGTTCACCCTCGATGAAACGATCGAGTTCCATTTTAAATTCAAGACACCGCAGAGCGGGATTCCTGTGGGAAGCATGGCCGAGCAAATGGGACTTTCACATGCGCGCGACAAAAAGATCGCCGCGTTCTCAAGTGGAATGAAGCAACGAGTAAAACTGGCGCTTGCTTTCTACAGCGACACACCATTGTTGTTTCTCGACGAACCCACAACAAACCTTGATAAGCGCGCTTCGGCCTGGTACCAGGACAACCTAAAACGGCAATCCGGCCGCACGATTGTCATTGCGTCGAACCAGGAAGAAGAATACCCCTCAAATTCGATAAAAATCGACCTTTCCGACTACAAAGCGGGGTTACAAAATGCTGCCCGTACTGTATGAAATCCATACCCCCAATAATTTCGGCAAAGCTTGGGGCTGTTTCTTTTAAAGCATGCTTTTTGTTAAGTTTGACAGCATTAATGACTTCACACATGAAATTCATCTTTAAACCCCTGCTTTCAGTAATTGTTTTGGCAGTGCTTTTCGGTTATGCAGGTTGCGGTGGTAACAAACCAGTGGAACCTACTAAAGAAGAGGAGGCATTGACGAAACTGAACACACAATGGAAGGTTGGTTCAAACGGAAACGTAACCCTCGATGGTGTAAGCAAGAAAGCTGACTACGCTAACTTCACACTCACACTTAGCGGTTCGGCAGGAAGTGCTACATATGGTTACACTACTGCAGGTCGCCCTCAATTGAGCCCCTGGCCTAGCGGCGGTACCTGGGTATTTACAGATGTAAACAACCCTGCAGCAGGTATAAAGAGAGATCCGGGCGTTGCCGGAAAAGAATTGGCAGTTAACTATACTGTATCAGCTACAGGCGACCAGTTGGAGATCAGCTTCAACTACACCGGCGCTGGCGAAACAAGAACCAGCAAAGTTGCAGGAGCGTGGATCTTCACGTTGACTAAGTAATCACACTTTAGATTGACATATTAAGCCTGCCAGTCGGCAGGCTTTTTTTTATTTGTCATTTTAATACCACTACGGTAATCCCGTCTCCTCCCCTGTCGACATGCTCGTCGGCGAATGACGACACTCCCTTTGTTTTTTTAAGCTGCTCACGAACAACCTTTCGAAGTACACCTTCACCTTTACCGTGAAGTATTTTCACTTCACCTTGTCCAAGCAACACAGCATCGTCGAGAAACTGTGTGAGCGCGGGAATAACTTCTTCGACACGTTTGCCGCGCACATCGAGCGTCGATTCGAACAACGCCTGTCGCTTATAGATGTCTAAACCCATAGACCGGGCTTTTGTAGTTACCACCGGGTCGGCACGATCGCTCCGTATTAGTTGAGCAAGTTTTACATGCGAACGAAGATCTCCAAACTGAACGATTGCATTCGAACCCTTCACCTGGATAAGTGTGCCGGTTACTTCCTGGCCTCGGATACGAACCTTATCGCCCTCTTTAAGAGTGTCGTCTTTCGGTTGTTGTTCTTTCGCCTTTGGTTCGGTCTTCACTTTTGCTTCGAGGTCTTTGAGACCTTCGCGAACCTTGCGGGTTTCTTTGCGCTCTGCCTTGTTCTCACGAATGTGCCGAATGGTCTTCTCGATCTCGCGGTTGGTCTCTTTCAGAAGTCCCGAAGCTTCAGTCTTTGCCTTGTCGATAATTTCCTTCTTCCGCGATTCAATCTCGCCGGTCACGCGTTCGTAGTAGTCCATTTGTTCGGCGAGCTCGGCTTCTTTTTTCTTTAGCTCGGCAGATCGTTTCGTGTTGTTTAGTTTTTCGTCGGCAACTGATTTCATCAGCGACTCGAGGCCAGCAAGGTCTTTACCAATGATCTCTTCAGCATTGTGAATGATGTCGGGAGGGAACCCGGTTTTCCTTGCAATCTCGAGTGCGAAAGAGCTGCCGGGTTTACCGATCTCAAGAACAAATAATGGTTCCAGCTTCTGGGTGTTGAACAGCATTGCGGCGTTTACAATACCCGGGGTATTGCCTGCGAATACTTTCAGATTATAATAGTGTGTAGTTGCAACGCCCCACACGCGCATCGATACCAGCCGCGCAAGAACTGCCTGTGCGATTCCTCCTCCAAAATTCGGATCTGTTCCGGAACCCAACTCATCCAGCAACACGAGCGACCTATCGTCGGCGTGTGTCAGGAAGTAGTTCATGTTCTTCAGGTGAGAGCTGTACGTACTCAGGTCGTTTTCGATAGACTGCTGGTCGCCGATGTCTATAAAAATATTTTGAAACACACCCATCGTCGATTGCTCATCGAGTGGGACGGGCAACCCGCACTGGAACATGTATTGAATGAGGCCGGTGGTTTTCAGGCAAACGGATTTGCCGCCGGCGTTAGGGCCCGACACGAGAAGAAAACTTTCCTTTCGGTCGAGGGAAATGTTTAGTGGAACGATGTTCCGCTTCGCACGACGCAGGTTCAGATACAACAACGGGTGTCGTGCATTTACCCACTTCATTACCTGTTCGGATGTTGTGTGTGGAAGCTTCGACTCGAGATCGATCGAAAGTTTTGCTTTAGCGCGATTGACATCCAGCAGACCAAGAAAATAATACGCCGCCTCAAAATCGGGGAGGTGCTTACGAATAAGTGACGTAAGGTCGCGCAATATCCGTATGACCTCTTTGCGATCTTCCAGTTCGAGGTCGCGGAGTTCGTTGTTGGCTTCGAGTATCTCGGTGGGCTCGAGATAGATTGTTTGACCGGTAGACGATTCATCGACGGTCACTCCACGAATCTTCCGTTTGTGTTCCGACAGCAGCGGTATCACCATGCGTCCGTCGCGTATGGTGGGCGAAACGCCTTCCGGGGTCCACCCTTCCGATGATGCCTGCCGAAATACCTGGTCGATAAGTCTTCGAATGCGTGAACGTTCTTCGTTCAATCTCTTGCGTATTCGTGCGAGCTCGGGTGTCGCGTTGTCACGGATCTTCCCAACATCGTCGAACCTGGACTGGAGATCGCGAAGCAGTGTGTGAGGCAGTTTCACTTCGCGACTTACCTCATAAAGGAATGGGTATTCTTCTTTTCCCTTTTCCAGGAATGTTCGTGCCGCAAAAATCGATTGGAGCGAGAGAATTATTTGCTGAAATGCCTCCTCTTCGAGAAAGCCACCTTCCACAGATATGAGAGGAATGAATTCCGCCGGATCGAAATAGTTCGAGAAAGGAAAGGCGTCACCTTTCTGAAGGATACCCTGCATCTCGACCGTTCTGCGCAAGAGGCGGTTAATCTCTTCGAGGTTGCTACCGAAGGTTATCGCGTCGACATTCTTTCTTCCCAAATCGCACAGGCAGTAATTCCTGAGCATGGTCCGCACCTGGTCGAAGCCAAGTTTTTGTTCCAGGTCAACCGGCCAGATCATTGTTTTTGTGCGTTGGCTTTCTGCTCAAGCAGGTTGAGTGTGTCGATCACCGCAGTGTACACTTCCTCAAATTGCCGGGGATGAGCGAGGTACCATTGGTAGGTTTTTTGTATGGTAGAATCCGATGCACCGAATTTGTGCTGTAGCGACAGCTCGAACGGCTGGAACAACTTCATGGCAGAGTCGGGCGTTACAACGACCGAGGCCAGTTTGGCTTCGGCAACGTAAATGTTCACGAGGTATTCGGCGTAATCCTTTTTACTGAGAACATCAGACGGCGGTTTATCCTGCTGACAGCCCGCTAAAAAGACGAGCATGATCAGCCCTAAGAAAATTAACCCGACGCGCGTCATTTTTTCAGTTCTCAAATAATTGGGGGCCAAAATACTCATATTTTGCCTTAATTTGGGCCCCTGCCTGCCGGCAAGCAGGCGTTTAGAAGGCTAACAACAAAAAGTGTTCCGACAACTGATTGAAAGAACTGGTTAAAAAATTACGCAACTACGAGATACAGATCCGCAAGGCTATCAACAGCCAGATGCAGGGTGATTTTCACTCTATCTTCAAAGGATCGGGTCTTGAGTTCGACGACGTACGGCCATACCAGTACGGCGACGACATTCGTGCGATCGACTGGAACGTGACGGCGAAGGGACACGGCGCGTACGTAAAGACCTTTCGCGAAACCAAGGAGCAAACAATATTCTTTATCCTCGACGTCAGCGCATCGCAAGACATTGGCAGTCCCGGCAGAACGAAGTTCGACATCGGTAAAGAAATTACCGGCGTGCTTGCCATGGCTGGTGCAAAAGAACAAAGCTCGATCGGGCTTATCGCGTATTCCGACCGCCGCGAAATATTTCTAAAACCTGCAAAAGGTATGTCGAAAGCATACGAGCTGGTTTATCACCTGATCCGCCTTAAACCACAGTCGGCAAAAACCAACCTGAGCCAGGCGATCCTCTATGCGCTGAATTCGATCAAACGCCGTAGCGTGATCGTCATGATCTCCGACTTTATCGACGAAGGATATCTTCACAACATGAAGTCGCTTGCGCGCAAACACGATCTCGTTATGATCCACATTAGCGACAAGCGCGAGACGAATCTTCCGAAGCTGGGCATTATCCCGGTTCTCGATAAAGAAACCAAGTCGACTATCTGGGTCAATACTTCTTTCGGAGATTTCAGGAACAAGATCGCTTCGCATCACAACGGCCGGGTTGAAGAGCTTACTACATTTGCGAAGAGGAACCAGATAAACTTTTTGAGTTTAGATACAGAGCAAGATTACGTCCCTCAACTACTGAAGTTATTTAAGTCGCGAAACAGGGTAATAAAAAAAGTTTGAGTCAGATTTCTGAAGTTTGATGGCGCGTTTAATCACATTTCTTTTTTTACTGATCCCGTGTGTTGCATGGTCGCAGAACGTCGAAGTACGTACGTGTTTCCTCGCCGATACCTTGAAGATCGGTGAAACGTTTCCATTCTCTGTAACGGCCACTCATCCGCGAAGCACAAACATTCTCTACCCGGATTCTACATACAGCTTCAACCCGTTCGAGTTCAGCCACCGCGAATATTTTCCTACCATAACCAAAGACAGCATTAGCTACGATAGCGCGGTCTATTACCTCACTTCATACGAGATCGATAGCATACAGGTATTCCGCATGCCCGTGTATGTGCTTGCGGGCAGCGACTGCACAGCAGTGTTCGGAGCTGCCGACTCTATTATCCTGAAGCAACTCGTTCAGCATATGCCCGATTCGGTGGCCGCGGAACAACTTCCATTGAAGACCAACACATCGTATCTCAACGTGAGCTGGCTGCTCAACCAGAAGCTGATCAACTACGTCGTCTTTGGAGTTGTACTCACAGCAATTGTGGTCTGGATCGTTTTCGGCAAACGGATAAGACGATATTACATTTTGAAACGACTGACGAAGTCACACGCCGACTTCTTGCATCGTTTTGCCGATGCACTTCATCAATTGCAGGGCGGCTTCAGCACTATGAAGGCAGAAACTGCGCTCGTGATCTGGAAGCGGTACATGGAGGCCCTCGAAGACAGGCCATATACAAAGTTTAGCTCGAAAGAGATCCTGTATCTTCTCGACGATAAAAGCCTGGGCCCTGCACTGAAGGCGATCGATCGCATGGTTTACGGTGGCGTGGCCAGCAACCCGGAAGTTTTCGAATTACTGCGAGAAGTTTCGCGGTCGCACTACAATGAAAAAGTGAGAAAAGTGAACAACGAATAATGGACGAGATCGCAGACCCGTGGTATTACATCGACTGGTTCATGCCGTCGACGCTGACTTCCTTCACATGGAAGGAGCCATTCTGGCTGTGGTTGATACCCGCTGTGCCGCTGATCTTTGCGGTTCGTTCGGTGACAAGATATTTCCTGAATCAAAAATTACCGGTGGCTCTTGTGAAGAGCGACCTTCATAGCACTCCACTCACGTGGATCCGTTTGTTGCCGGAAGTACTTCTCTGCCTGGTTGCCGCATTGATACTTGTGGCTCTCGCACGTCCGCAAAAAACCAACGAAAAAGTAGAGCAATGGACGGAAGGTATCGACATTATGCTTGCGATAGACATATCGCAGTCGATGCAGATCGAAGACTTTCAACCAAACCGCCTGGAATCAGCCAAGGAAGTGGCACGCAGGTTTATCGCGGGACGACTCCAGGATCGGATAGGCATCGTGGTGTTCTCCGGCGACGCATTCTCGCTTGCACCACTTACCACCGACTACGAGCTGCTGAATTCATACATCGACGAGATGAGCTTCGAGATGATCGAGAACAGGGGAACGGCTATCGGAAGCGCCATGGCTGTTGTCACCAACCGTATGCGCGAATCCGAATCGAAGTCGAAAGTTTGTATCCTTTTGAGTGATGGTGACAACACCGCTGGAAACATCGATCCGATCACGGCGGCAGAGCTTGCGGCAGCTTACGATGTAAAGATCTACACGATCGTTGTCGGCAAGGAAGGACTCGTACCCTACGGCAAAGATTATTTCGGAAGGCCACATCTCGTGGAGAACACAGTTGACGAGACCACCATGAGAAAGATCGCGGAGATCGGCAAGGGTCAGTTCTTCCGCGTGGAAGATGAAGCCGCCCTTGCAGAGGTATTCCAACGGATCGATCAGTACGAGAAGGCAGAGATCAAGGAGACAAGGTTTAAAGACACATCTGATTTCTACTTCATCTATTTGCAGTGGGGAATTCTGTTGTTCCTCTTGTGGCTTGGAACGAAGTCGACGTTCATGAGCAACGTTTTGCAGGACTAGATATAGTGTAGTCCCGTTGCGATCAATCTTATTCCATAGACAAACAACGCAACGCCCACGATGATGTTCATCCACATCATGCGGTAGGGCGTTACAAGTGTTGCCATCCTGCCCGCGAGGTATGCCTTTGCCACGTCGGTTGCCAGTACTGTTGCGAGCATGGCCGTGAAGAAAATCGCGAACTCCGAATCTTTCACCAGCCCAAGGTCGATCGATGCCACGCTGATGTAACCGATCCAAAGAATGGGAACCATTGGGCTGAACGCATTTATGAAGAATCCTTTAAGGATGTAGCGGTATGGAAGGCCTTCTGTAGAAGTTTTCGGTGGAGTAAAACTCTTGCGGGCCTTCACTATAAGATGATATAGTCCAAAAACAATTAAAATGGCTCCTCCTACATACGCCATCTTGTCTCTAAACGTGGGCGACTCGATAAGTTGAATAAGACCCAGGTAACAAACCACAACGTAGAATGCGTCGCTGATAGAGACTCCGAGTGCAACAAGGACTCCCTTTGCAAAACCACGTTCGGCACTTGTCTGGATGATCGCGAAGAATACCGGCCCCGCCAGCAGCGCCAGCACGATCCCAAACTGAATGCCTTTTATAATGATCATTTAGCCTGTTTAGAGAGGAAATTTTTCCATTCATCTAGCTGGCTATTCTTCATCACACGTGGAAATTTATTTTGTCCGCCTATTTTCCCTTTTGCCTCCATCCATTGATAAAATGTACTGATGGGGTAAACGTCGACTACAACTTCCTTCAGCGCTGCGCTGCGTTCAACTGCGTAATCGTCGTTAAGTATTTTAAGGTGGTGATCGAGACGGTCTCTCAATAGTTTAGTGTCGACCTTATCGTCGGTTGCCAGGTACCAGTGGTGGGCAAACAGGTTGTTGTGCGGAATGCCTGCCACTGTGAATTCGGGTATCGCGATGTTCATTTCATCCGACACCAATTCGATGGCCTTGTTCATATTGTCGACCGAAAGGTGTTCACCGCAAAGGCTAAGGAAGTGCTTCGTGCGACCGGTAATGATGATCTCGGACTCTTCCAGTGAAGTAAACTTGATGACATCACCAATGAGATACCTCCACGCGCCCGAACAGGTTGAGAGCAACAATGCATACTCCTCTCCTTCTTTGACCTCGTCGAGCAGTAATGTTTCGGCGTCGGGTTTTATGTCGCCTGTAGGCAGGAAGTTCTTTTCATTAAAAGGAACGAACTCGTAAAAGATCCCATTGTTGAGCACGATCTTCATTGTCTTCCTTTTGGGAAGCGCCTGGTAGGCAATAAATCCTTCCGAAGCGAGGTAGGTCTCGATGTAATAGATGGGACGTCCCAATTGTTTCTCGAAGCCTTTCTTGTAAGGCTCGAATGAAACGCCGCCGTGAACGTACACGCGGAAGTTGGGCCATATGTCGTGAATGCTGTCGAGCTTGTGATACGAAATGATGCCTTCGAGGAGTATCTGTATCCAGGCGGGCACGCCCACAACGATACCGATGTCCCACTCCGGAGCTTTGCGGATCATCTCCTGCAGCTTCGCCTCCCAGTTGCGCGTCTTCGCGATCTTTTTACCGGGCTTATAAAAATGCTGGAACCAGAAAGGAAGTTTTGCAGCCTGGATACCGCTGAGGTCGCCCTCGAAGTAACTTCCTTTTTTATTGAGGTGCGTGCTGCCTCCTACCATGAGAATTCCCGCTTCAAAAAATTCGGCGGGCAGATCGTACTTCGAAAGCGAGATCATTTGTCGCACGCTGGTACGACGGATGGCCATCGTCATGTCTTTAGTAACGGGGATGTACTTCGAAGCAGCTTCGGATGTTCCGGAGCTAAGCGCAAAGTACTTCACACGGCCGGGCCAGCTTACGTTCCTCACGCCCATCTTCGACAACCTCCACCAGTCTTTATACATCTTATTATAGTCGTGGATCGGTATCCGCGACTTAAACGACCGGTAAAATTCTTTCGGTCCTTTGCGGAACTGACTCAGTATCTCGGGGAAGTCGTAATATTTTCCGAATTCTGTGGCGGAAGCCGTGATCATCAACTCCTGGAGCTCTCGTTTCTGCAGTTCGACGGGCGACGAATATTCCTGTTCCAGGTTTTCACGAAGCTTGATTCCTTTTTTTAATAATGTTCCTAAGATCGCCATATTTTTGCCCTGTCCTGTAGCACGTGCGGCAGGACGGATTGGCCAAAGTTATACAAATGAGTATTAAAAGAAATATAGAAATATTCACCTCCGAGCTCGGCACAACGCGTCTGATCGCCGTAAGTAAAACCCACCCGGCAGAGGTCGTCCAGGAAGCCTACGACGCCGGCCAACGGATCTTCGGAGAGAATAAAGTGCAGGAGATGCAGGGCAAATACGAAGTGTTACCAAAAGACATTCAGTGGCACCTAATCGGACATCTTCAGTCGAACAAAGTGAAGTACATCGCACCGTGGGTCAGTCTCATTCACTCGGTCGACAGTGCGAAGCTCGCAGCGGAGATCGACAAGCAGGGAAAAAAAGTGGGAAGGGTGATACCATGTCTGCTGCAGGTGTTCATAGCCAGGGAAGAATCGAAATTTGGTTTCGACAGGAACGAGTTACTGGAATTTTTAGAAGCCGGCGCGGCGAGGTTAGAGGGTATGAGGATTGAAGGGTTGATGGGAATGGCGTCATTGACCGACGACAGAGAACAGATTCGCCGGGAGTTCCGGGGGCTTCGAACGCTTTTTGAAGAAATTAAAAGATCTAAACTTCCATCGAACGTGCAAATGAAAGACCTATCGATGGGGATGTCGGGGGATTATAAAATTGCCGTCGAAGAAGGAAGTACGATGGTTCGGATCGGAACAGCGATATTTGGAAAGAGATGACAAATAAACAGATGCTATTGACTGGGGCAGTTTTGGGATTGCTCTCAGTTGTACTGGGTGCCTTCGGCGCTCATGCTTTGGAGGCGCGACTTACGGCTAATGGGCGGATCGACACCTACGAGCTTGCAGTTCGATATATGTTTTTTCACGCACTGGCTTTTTTGGTTGCAAGAGATCTGAATGCGAGCGGCGGGTACTTCTGGCTTGCGGGCGTTATTTTATTCTGTGGAAGCCTGTTTGCGCTGGCACTAACAAATTCGAAAGCACCGTATATAGTTTTTGCTACACCGCTTGGGGGGCTGATGTTTATAATCGGATGGGTGATGCTGATCGTAGCGATTATTAAACGCTACTGATTACCGACTTTCTTGTCGTGAATATTTCCTGACAACAGAACCTGGCCACCGTCTTTGTTCGACGCGTTGGATATAACCGTCGCTACTTTATTAACGCGTCCGAATTTTCCCGAGCTGTCGAACACAAGGGTGATCTCGCCATGGTCGCCGGGTGCGATAGGGTCGCGGGGCCAGCCCCGGGGAGCTGTACAGCCGCACTGTGTCGACACGTTTGTAATTATGAGGGGTTGGGTTCCGGTGTTCGAAAATCTGAATGTATGCTCGATCTTCTCGCCTTGCGGGATATCCCCGAAATCGTGACTGGATTTCTCCCAGGTCAGGAATGGCCCGGGTTCGGACTGGCCGGATGACAGCTGCACCGCAGCCAGGGCCAGGACCAAAAACATGAGTCTCTTCATACTTCGGTTTTTTAATAACCTCCCACTATGTTTAGTAACGCAATCCGATAAAAAATATCACACTTTGCGTTCAAAAAATATACCTGAAATGGAAAATCCAGTACACCAGATATACGGCAACCGTGTTCGGGTGAGGACGTGCGGCATTTGCATTATGGGCGACGCGCTGGTGATGGTGAATCACAGGCACCTGACCGACACCGACTTCTGGGCGCCACCGGGAGGCGGAATTGAGTTCGGGGAGGATGCGGCGGCCTGCCTTACCCGCGAGTTTAGCGAAGAAACGGGTCTGAAGGTCGACGTGGGGCCATTTCTGTTTGCCTGCGAGCTGGTTAAACCGCCACTGCATGCAGTGGAACTGTTTTTTCATGTGATATACAAGGGTGGCGAGCTGATTACCGGCACCGACCCTGAATCGGGCGATCAGCAGATCATAAAAGAGGTGCGGATGCTCACATCCGCCGATATTCGGAAGCTCGGAGTCAGCCGCGTACACGGCATTTTGTCCAGGTATCCGGATATCGGCCAAATTACGGCTCTGAGAGGCTATTTTAAACTATAAGGGGTTGTGTATAACGACCTAAAATCTTTATACTTGCAAGCTAAACCTGAATACCTGAAGTCATCATGATCACAAAAATCCTAACTGTCGTACTGCTCGCCATCAGCATCGGAATGTTCGGTTATCTGTACAACAACATCGATACTGTAATTAAGGATAAAGCTGCCCTCCAGGAGAAGGAGGCTGCCGTAACTGCCGCTCTTAAGCTGATCCGCGAGGCTGAGATCGTTTACCTGAACGTTAACGGAAAATACACTGCAAGCTGGGATACACTCAGGAATTTCATTCAAAATGGCCGTGTTCCGATCCTGGACCGCCACGAGGTTATCACTCAAAAGGCATATGGTGGTGAAGAGGTAAAAGTTACTATCGACACCCTCGGATATACTCCTGCCTTCGAAAGGATCTTCAAGAAAAACTTTACAGTAAACGCTGGTGACGATGGGGTATTCAAGAATTTCCTCGTACAAAAGGGCCAGCAGGTTATCAAAAACCAGCGCGCTTTCGTGATCAACGTATTGGGCGAAGATCGTGCTCAGCCCTTCATCGACGAAGGTGAAGTAACCGAACTGGCAGCGGTTAACCCTGGCGACACTGTTAGAAAGGGTCAAACGATGATTTCATACTCTAACTACCAGTTCGATCCAAAGACGGATCTCGCAAGACTCGGCTTTAAACCCGGCTCCGATGTTAAGTTTGACATCTTTGTTGGCAACGTTGATAAGGCTGGCGTTATGGTGCAGGTGATTGAAGTGAAAGACCCTTCACCTGATGATCTTACCAGGAAAGAAAATGCAGAGCAGAAGTCCCGCAAGCCTCTGCGTTTCGGTTCACGTATCGACGTTTCGACTGCAGGAAACTGGGAATAATCACATCCATTGCAAGCTGCGACGCAAAGCTATAAGCTGATCAGGAAGATCAAGGATGAAAAGTTTGATGAAGAGAACCTCCATCAATATGCCTTACTGATCCAACTGGGCGCCCGCGATTTTCAAGCTTGTGTTATAGACGAAACAGACAGAGTCCTCCTTTTGGAGGATTATGTCTTTAATGACGTGGGTTCTGCAGCCCAACAGGTCCAGATCGTCAAGGAACTTTACGACAACCACCCCCTGCTGATGGCGGGGTTCTGGAAGAGCGTAACGTTCTCCATCAAAAGCAACAAGTTTGTACAGGTGCCCGCACAGCTTTTCGTAGAAAGCTCGGCCGCCGAGTACCTGAAATTCAATGCCCACATAGAGCCGGACAAGGACCAGATCCTCTTCTGCAAGAATGCCCAGATCGATTCTATAACGGTGTACGTTGCTCCGCTGCCACTGTACGAATGGCTGACATCGATGTACAAAAATGCGTCGTTGAAATTCGTTCATCAGTCTACCGCGCTGATCGAAGGTGTGCTGAGGATCGCAGGGCAACAAAAGTCATCACCACTGTATCTCTATGTCGACCGGTTCAAGATGCATATCCTGGCCGCCAAAGAAGGACAGCTCATTTACTACAATCAATTTCCAATAAAGCATTTCGCCGATTATGTGAAGTACATCATGTTGGTGCTTACAGCGCTGGGGATGGATCAACAAACCAGCCAGGTGGTCATGTGGGGTTATATCGGCAAAAACTCACCGCATTATCACGAATTCATCAAATACATTCGTAACGTTAGCTTTGGCGAAAGGCCAACACACCTTACGTTCGGATACTTATTTGACGAACTCCAGGAGCACCATTTCTTCGATCTGTACTCAATACACCTCTTGCTGTAATGAAGCGCATAGCATTATTCGCCGGCTCCTTCGATCCTTTCACACGGGGTCACGAGGACATAGTACTGCGTGGACTTAAAGTTTTCGATGAGATCGTAATCGCCATCGGCTACAACAGCCAGAAGAGCACGCGGTATTTCCCGATAGAGGTAATGGTCGACAAGATCACGCAGACCTTCAAGGGCAACCCGAACATTAAGGTGATCACCTATTCGGAACTGACTGCAGAGCTTGCCAGGAAAATGGGTGCCAGGTACTTGTTACGTGGACTTCGCAACACAACGGATTTCGAATACGAGAATAGTGTGGCGCAGGTAAACAGGCATCTGAATGCAGATCTCGAGTCGGTGTTTTTGATCACCTCACCCCAGTTTGCATCAATAAGCTCTACGTTGATCCGGGAAGTGCATCGCTACGGCGGCGACGTCTCCACGCTTATTCCTTATAAGCTTTAGTTTGCTCGTAGTATTGCTCGAACACAAAGCGTATCGAGTTGTATGAGTTTTCCAGCGCATGGTACACTTCCTTCTGATTCATCCATCTCAGCTCCTCTATATCTTCTTCCACGGCGGGTTTCATTCTTGAGTCGTCGACAAGTTCCATGCTGTACCAGCGGGTCTTCTTGAGCATGGCGTGTTTGTTCATGGTGTAGGTGTGCCAGGTTGTGCTGATCTTTTTGCCCAGCTTCACTTTTACATTGCACTCCTCCTCTACTTCACGCATGGCGGTTTGGCGCGAACGCTCGCCGCTTTCTTTTTTGCCTTTCGGCAGATCCCATTTCTTCTGGCGATAGATCAACAGGAACCGGTCTTTTTTTCGAACCAGTCCGCCGGCTGCCTTCACAACCCGGAATCTCTTTTTCAGGAACTCTTTTACAGCTTCATAGTCGTCGACGGAGATCACGAGCGACCGCAGACCGAAAGGGACTTTGGAGTCGATGAGATCAAGGACGATGTTGAGGTGGGCAACTTTTGCGTTGCTAACCCAAACGTTGTTGATAAGATCTGCTTTGGTGAGCGGGGCCTTACGAACATCGACTACAGCGTTGAACTGGCCAAGATCTGGTTGCTTGCCCGGTTTAAGGATAATGACTGGGATGTCATTAACGAATAAGTTCATAGGCCTGGGAGGTCTCCTCGTTTCTGCAAAAAGCCAAATAATTTGGAATGAGACAAATAAATTTTTGTTAGAACTGTCTTGGGATTTTACTCAACTTCGCGGCATGAGCACTGTAACAATTCGCGAAAAAACGGCCGGGCCGGTAGCTGCAAAATTGCTTGAGATCGAGGCCATAAAGTTGAACTATAAACAGCCATTTACGTGGGCCAGCGGCTGGAAGTCGCCAATTTATTGTGACAACCGCCTGGCGCTATCGTTCCCTCCCGTCAGGAGCTACATTCGCAACAGTCTCACCTCTGTAGTTCGCGAGAATTTTCCCCAGGCGGAGTGCATTGCGGGCGTCGCGACAGCCGGCGTGCCCCAGGGCGCTATGGTGGCGGACACACTGGAGCTGCCCTTCGTGTATGTGAGGCCGAAGCCCAAAGATCACGGTATGGAAAACCTGATCGAAGGAAAGGTCACCAAAGGCCAGAAAGTGGTCCTGGTAGAAGACCTGATCTCGACGGGCGGCAGTTCTTTGAAGGCGGCCAAAGCGATGAAAGATGCGGGATTCAAGGTACTCGGGATGGTCGCAATATTTACTTATGGTTTCGATGTGGCACGGCACAATTTCGAAGAGGCAGAAGTGCCGTTGGTGTGCCTGAGTGATTTCAATGCATTGTTGAAAGAAGCTGTGGACAAAAAATACATCGACGACGATGCCCTGGTCTATGTAAAAAGCTGGCGTCTGGATCCAGCCAACTGGAAGTGAAAAATATAAAAGAACTCCTCGATGCAAAGTTCGAGCAGTTCAACAAGCCCGCTTTTATTCCAAACGATCCAATCTCTATTCCTCATCGCTTCAGGAAAAAACAGGATATAGAGATCTCGGGGCTGTTTGCTGCAACACTCGCGTGGGGTCAGCGGAAAACAATTATTGCCAACTGTAACAGGCTAATGGATTGGATGGACAACGATCCACACAACTTCATGCTTCATCACAAAGAGGCAGACCTCAAAAAATTCGTGACTTTCAAACACCGGACATTCAACCCGACCGACCTGCTTTATTTTATTGAGTTTCTTTCGTGGTACTATAAAAAATATGCTTCGCTGGAAGATGCGTTTGCCGTACCTGAGGGAAGCGAGACCACCGAAGCAGGGTTGGTGGCATTTCACGACCTGTTCTTCAGTCTGCCCGACTATCCGAAGCGCACGATCAAGCATATTTCGACGCCGGCAAGAAAGTCGGCATGTAAACGCATCAACATGTATCTGAGGTGGATGGTACGCGATGATAAGAAGGGTGTGGACTTCGGGATATGGAAAAAGATAAAATCATCGCAATTGATCTGCCCATGCGATGTGCATGTGGACAGGGTTGCGAGGAAGTTGAAATTAATTAAGAGGAAACAGGTTGACTGGTTGACGGCGTTAGAACTTACAGCGAATTTAAGGAAGTTGGACAGCGAAGATCCTGTAAAATATGATTTTGCTCTCTTTGGACTGGGCGTTGAGGAAAAATTCTAAACCATCATTTTAAAAACCGAACCTCTACCCTCCTGTTAACGGTCCTGGCGTCTTCGTCAACTTTGTTTATCAAAGGATACTGTTTCCCAAAACCTTTGATCTTTATTCTCCCGTCTGCAATACCGTGTGCTACGAGATAGTTTCCGACCTGCCGCGCGCGATTGTGCGACAGTTCCAGGTTGTAATCATCCGACCCGCGATCGTCGGTATGGCCTGCAAGCTCTACGCTCCACTCGGGGCGATCATTCATGACGCTTACCAGCTTGTCCAGCTCGGCGAATGAAATATCGAGCAGCTCGAAACTATCGTAACTGAACTGGATATTTTTTAAAATGTAGATCTCGTTGGGCTCGATCTTTCGTCCGTCCGACCATGTGATTGTTGAGTCCGACTCTTCGACTTCAATTGGCGGCCACGTTTGAACGACGCTTACGTCGTCGATGTAGTAGTAGGCGCTGGCCGACAGCATGAAGCTTTTGCCAGTCCGTGAATCCAGCTTCACATGATGTGTCGACCGGTCGTCGGAGAAGTTACCGATGATGATCGCGCGCTCGTTGCCTTTCGCTGTGTATTCGGCAGTGGCAAGCTCCCACTTTTCGTCGGTAAATGGAGTACTCTTCGTCTTTTGTACAACAGCATTGTTCTTGATCAGCTTGTCGTCGTTGCGAAAAAGGATGGAGTCGGAGAAGATCAGTCCCATCCGGTCGGTTGCAAATACTGAATACGATGAGAGTTTGAAATAGAATTCAACCCGGTACTTTGCTCCTTTCGTAAGGGGTGACTGTAACTCTACCTGTATGTATTCACGATAGTTCTTGCCGTTGTTGCTCCATGTATAGATACCTGCGTATCCCATTCCTGAGTGTGCGTTCGATTGCCCGGCCCAGTTGAACGGCACGTCGTTGTCGCCCCAACTGCATTGATGATAATGGTCGGGCGTGCCTTTGTTGGGTGAACTCCATCCGGGCAGGAAGAAGTCGCGGCGATCGGTACTAAACGATGCGGGACATCTGAAGTATTCTTCGAAGCTTGAGTTAGGTACGAGGTTTTGTTGTGCGGTGGCAACAAAATAAACAACACACATGCATATCGTGAGTACTAAGCGCACTATTTGTAGTAAGTGACTTCGACCCTGAATTTCTGGTCTACTCCTCCAAGCCTGTCGAATGCAGATTTCGATATCTTAATGACAAGCTTGTCGTTGACGCCGGTGTTCGGCAGCGGTCCTGCAACTCTTACAAATACCTCGCGGTTGTTTAGCTCATTCCTTACTTTCAGAATGCTGCCTGCCTTCGCGGTGCGATGGAGTGCAAGATATTTTCTGTTGCCCTCGGTACCTTCGATCAATTCGGCTAAACCAAGTTCATGAACTTCGTCGGTGCCCAGAACGCTTTCAGATATTTTAACGGGTGAACCTGCAGTTGCGGCCTCAACGGGAGCTGTGTTTAGAGGAGGCGTAGTTGCGGGTGTGACGGTAGTGGTAGTGGTAGTTGTTGTTGCTGTTTGCGAGGATTGCTGAAACATTGGCTGCTGAACGTAAAGCACCTGACTTAACTTCAATTCGTTTGAAGACAGACTGTTCCAGGTTTTTATCTGATCAACAGTAACGCCGTACATTTTAGAAATCGAGAATAATGTTTCTCCCTGGGCAACCATATGGGTCATCTTCTTTTGCTCGGGCTTCCCGGCAGTCGTGCTTGTGGCAGCGGTTGTAATCGTACCCGCTCCTCCTTTCTTAATCAAAACATCCTGCCCCACACTTAACGCATTATCTCTAAGATTATTCCACGCCTTCAGATCGTCTACACTCACTCCATACATTCTTGAGATCGAGAAGAGTGTTTCTTTAGGTTGTACTTTATGAACAGTTCCCTCGGCAGTCTGAGTGCGTCCTTTTGGAACATACGGTACTTTCAGGAGCTGACCCGCTTCGATGCCGCCGTCGGCAGTCGGGTTAAATTCGAGGATGCGAGCCACCGTAACACCGTACCTTTTCGACAGGCCAAACAGCGTCTCCTTCTCCCCCACCAGGTGCACAATAAATGTCTGGCCGTTAACCGTTTCCAGACGCAATGAGTCCGACTCCGCAGACCACAGAATACCAGCTAAAAAAATGGCTTTTATCATATATTAAAAAACTAAGCGAAAATTTAGCCAATTATTGGCTGTCCTGAAACCGTAAAACTATTATCTACCAGAACTGCTATATTACACATCGCCGAGTTCGCTAGGTGCCTAAGGTACAGGACAAGGTTTTTTAGATAAAATAACGCCAAATGACGTTGCGCATTGTCTGTTTACTCATCGTTTGCTGGTTGTCGGCAGCATTTCTTGTTGCCCGGGACACCCCGGCTCAAAACGGGAAAAAGAAAGTGATGGTCATGGAGATCAAAGCCGAGATCGACCCGCGAATGAACCGTTACGTCGAGCTTGCCCTGGCCCACGCAACAGAGATCAACGCCGACTACGTCGTGGTGGAGCTCGACACCTACGGAGGCACACTGACCGACGCGAAAGAGATCACCCAAAAGATCATGGATTTCAAGAAGCCGGTCTGGGTGTTCATCAACTCCGACGCCGCTTCGGCGGGTGCGCTTATTTCCATTGCATGCGACAGCATCTACATGTCGCCCGGCGCCAGCATCGGTGCGGCAACGGTAGTAAGCGGAGGCGATGGATCTGCGGCGCCCGACAAATACCAGTCTTATATGAGGTCGATCATGCGATCCACGGCAGAAGAGAATGGCCGCAATCCGACGATCGCCGAGGGAATGGTCGATGAAAAGATCGTGATCGATTCGGTGAAGCAGGCAGGTAAAGTGATCACGCTTACAACAACTGAAGCTATTGCACTTGGCTACTGCGAAGGCAAGGTGACCAGCATCGCCGAGATACTCGAAAAGAACAAGGTTGGTGAGTACGACATAGAAACGTTCAGGCTTGGGTTCACAGAAAAGATCATCGCATTTGTACTCAACCCGTTTGTCAGTGGCATTCTTATACTTGTGATCATCGCCGGAATTTATTTCGAGATGCAGGCTCCCGGTATAGGCTTCCCGTTGTTTGCTGCCATCACTGCACTCGTGTTGTATCTCGTTCCATATTATCTCAACGGGCTTGCGGCGTACTGGGAGGTGATCGCCCTCTTCATTGGAGTTGGATTGCTGGCCGCGGAAATATTCGTTATTCCCGGGTTCGGGATCGCCGGCATCAGCGGCATCATCCTTACCATCGGATCGCTCGTGCTCATCATGCTCCGAAACGACTTCTTCAACTTCGAATACATTCCACTTGGCGACATCACCATTGCACTATTTTCTGCAGTAGGTGGCATTGGCGGAGGATTACTTTTGCTGATCGTACTCGGTGCAAGGCTTACCGACACGGCTGCGTTCAAACGACTGGCCCTCTCCGACACACAAGACAGCTCGCAAGGTTATAGCGTAAGCGCACACCCGGTTACCATGACCGGCAAGAAGGGCACGGCACACACAGTGCTCCGTCCAAGCGGACGAGTCATGATCGATAACCAGATCTACGATGCGTTTACACGTGGAGAATACATCGAACGCGGCGAACAGGTGGAAGTCATCAGCACCGAAGGCGTTGCGTTGAAAGTGAAAAAAATATGAAGATACTCGGTGTAATCCCCGCCAGGTATGCCTCGACACGTTTCCCTGCAAAACCCCTGGCCGACATTGCCGGCAAGTCGATGATACAACGCGTCTACGAACAGGCACTGAAATCGACAAAGATCAATAAAGTTATTATCGCCACCGACGACAAAAGGATCTTCGATCACGTTAATTTTTTCAAAGGGTCGGTATGCATGACGTCGCCCGATCATGTTAGTGGAACCGACCGGTGCTTCGAAGCATTGGGATCGCAACCCGAGAAGTACGACTACGTGATCAACATCCAGGGCGACGAGCCATTCATTTCCCCAAACCAGGTCGACCTGCTTGCGGGATTGCTCGACGGCAATACCGAACTGGCTACACTCGCAAAGAAGATCACGGAACAAGACTCATTGTTCAACCCGAACATTGTGAAGCTGGTCCGAAACCAAAATAACGAAGCGTTGTATTTCAGCCGGTCGACCATACCGCACATTAGGAATACGCCGGAGAGGGACTGGCTATCGAAACATACTTTCTTTAAACACATCGGCATGTACGCCTATCGTTCCGACATACTGAAGAAGATCACAGGCCTGAAAGTATCGTCGCTGGAAAAAGCCGAGTCGCTTGAACAGCTTCGCTGGCTGGAGAACGGGTTTAAGGTGAAGGTCGCGGAGACCGACGAGGAGACGATTGGCATCGACACACCGGAAGATCTCGAGAAGGCAATCGCGTTTCTGAGAAACAAATGAGCGAGGTTCCTCACACAAGAGAGAATGCGATCAACTTCTTTGAAAGGTATTTGAAGGAGAATGAGGTGCGTGGAAAAAAAGTAATCGATCTTTCTGCGGGCAGCGGTTATATTATTAATGAATTCCACAAGGCTGGTGCGGAAGTTGAATTGTTCGATCTTTTCCCGGAGCAGAACACATATTGTCCCGTTCCTTGCCGGAAAATTGATCTGCAAAAACCTCTTTCGCTCGCCGCTTCCTATGATCTTGCTTTACTTGGCG
>DASRSO010000084.1:0-18853 GCA_035656375.1 Cyclobacteriaceae bacterium
CCCTCGCGTACTCGGGCACGAACTGTCGGGCGAACTTATCGACGCCGATGGTGCCAACGGTTTTCGAAAAGGAGAGACTGTGACCATCATTCCGTATTTTAATTGTGGAACCTGTGTGGCGTGCCGATCGGGTAAAACTAATTGCTGCGTGAGCCTGAAAGTCTTCGGAGTTCATATTGATGGAGGTATGAAGGAGTTTATTTCCGTGCCATCGGTTTCTCTTGTTCATGGCGACGGACTTTCCGAAGACGCACTCGCATTGATCGAACCTTTATCAGTTGGTGCTCATGGCATCCGACGGGCCGGTGTGAAACCCGGCGAGTTTGTTTTGGTCGTCGGCGCAGGACCGATCGGTCTCGGCGTCATGGAGTTTGCCAGGATAGCGGGAGGGAAGGTGATCGCCCTCGATATCAATTCACAACGGCTGTCGTTTTGCAAGACACCATATTCGATCGATGCCTCTAAGGAGGATGTCATGAAGAGACTTCAGGAGATCACCAATGGCGACATGCCTTCTGTTGTGATCGACGCCACCGGGAGCCTGAAGGCGATCAACAATTCATTCCAGTACATGGCCCATGGAGCCCGATACGTTTTGGTCGGATTGCAAAAAGGCGAAATCGTTTTTAGCCACCCGGAATTTCACAAGCGTGAGGGGACACTCATGAGCAGCCGCAACGCCACCCGTGAGGATTTTGACCAGGTGATATCGGCAATGAAATCGCAACAGGTCGACCCGGTAACGTACATCACTCATCGCGTCGATTTCGGCAGCGTAAAAGATGAATTTCAAGGTTGGCTCGACCCGAAGAGTGGAGTTATAAAAGCAGTAGTGGAAATTCGTGAATGAGGAGGCTAACTTTATTTGACCGGATTTTCTTTGGGGTAAAAACTTATGGAGACCAAGATCTACGAACTTTTAAAGGAGAAGAACACCGACGGCTTGATCGCGTTGTTGAAACAGGAGCCTTCCCTTCTCGACTTTCGTGATAGCCGGGGAGCAACGATCCTGATGCTGGCTTTTTATTTTCGAAACAGTGATTTGAGTAATTATATCTTGTCGGTACGGCAACCGGCAGATATTTATGAAGCAGCAATAGCGGGGGATGTTGATTCAGTCAAAAAGTTTCTGGCGGCAAATGGTTCTGTTCTTGATGCACATTCTGCCGACGGCTTCACCGCGTTGGGATTCTCTGCTTTTTTTGATCGTCCTGTTGTTGCAAGATACTTGTTGAATTCTGGTGCTGATCCCAATATCCCTTCGAGCAACAGTTTTAAGGTCGCACCACTTCACTCTTCCGTAGCGGCGAAGAGCCTGGAGATCACACAGTTGTTGCTCGATCATGGTGCAAAGCCCAATGTGTTTCAGCAAAGCGATGTAACCCCTTTGCACGAGGCGGCGCACAACAACAGCCCGGCTATCGCAAAAGCGTTGCTGAAGGCCGGAGCCGATAAATCGCTTAAGACTTCTGATGGGAAAACGGCTATGGACTACGCGAAGGAGATCGATGCGAAAGAAATTATAGAGATGTTGTAATATCCTGGCGCAGGGGGTCACAAATGTGGTAGCTGTTTCAAAAAGCCACGCAGAGATACTTTATGGCACCTTTGCAAAACTTTGAGGGATAGCTTGTAGTATTAACAAATGACTGATCCCCTGGCGAAGCAGTTCTCGGAGCAGGTATACAATCACCTTGGTATTCTGCACAAGATCTGTCGTACCTATAAAAAAGATCCCGATGATCGAAATGATCTTTTCCAGGAGATCGTGTACAACGCGTGGAAGTCGTACCCCCGATTCGAGGGGCGATCAAAATTCTCGACCTGGCTTTATCGTGTCGCCCTTAACACGGCACTTTATCAAAACCGCAAGGACCGTTTTTTCGGAAAGACCATCGATGTCGAATTGATCCAGCACAACGTAGCGGCCGAAGTGAAGGACGACAATACCGCCTTGCTTTGGATGGCGATCAACAAGCTCGACGAACTTGAAAAGTCTATCGTCGTGTTGTACCTCGAAGAACTTCCTTACAAAGAAATTTCAGAGATCACCGGACTAACGGAGAATCACGTTGCCGTGAAGCTCACCCGAATAAAATCGAAGATGAAAAAAATACTGGAAGACTATGGAGCTTGACGACCTGAAAGAAAAATGGAAGACAGCGACCGTTCAGTCATCTGTCGACATAAAAGACGTGCTCACGAAGAAGGTATCCTCCATCAAGCAATCGGGTAGAAGTATCCGCAGAGTGTTTTACATAGAGATGGCTTTCGTTGCCGTAGCGTACTTGGGTTTCATTTGGTTGGTGTTGGCAATGGGCGATTCGATGTTCTCTTACATGTATAAACTGGTTGCCGCAACCGGAATAGCGACAGTGCCCGTAAGCTGGCGGATGTACAAATCACAGCGGTGGATAAACTCGATGGACTACACAATCGACATGCGTTCGAACATGGTGGCCTTTCTTTCCTACTATAAAACGACATTGCGTTGGTACCAGTGGAGCACGTACATCATTATTCTC
The DNA here is from genome assembly GCA_035656375.1 of Cyclobacteriaceae bacterium. Taxonomy (GTDB): domain Bacteria; phylum Bacteroidota; class Bacteroidia; order Cytophagales; family Cyclobacteriaceae; genus ELB16-189. The sequence goes on from DASRSO010000084.1 coordinate 2,526, forward strand.
GTTATTCTCGTATTGTTTTTTACAGATGGCGATTTTATCGCGTTGCCATACAAGGTAAAAGTTACTGCAGTAGTTTACCTCGTTGCAGTTTTTTTACTTACCGAGCCGTACATCAGAATGGTTTATGGAAAGCGCATCGCTGTGTTCGAGAATTTTTTGAAAGAATAGGACTAATTTTTCACCGATAATTTCCTCCTTTCGCCGTCCCCTTCACTTTAAGGTGAATTTAATCTGCCCTTAAGAGAGTCTTCAGTCCGCTGGCGTTTATTTGTTCACATGATCGGCGGCAAGTTTTGCCAAAATCGATAGATAGTCGCCGATTAGAGATTTTTGGTTCCGTCGGCAAAAGTTGCGTGTGATGGATGGTATTCTGGTGAGGGTGGCCACCCAAAGCACGTAATCCGTGCCGGAGCTGTTGGGGTAACAGAGCGGCGCGCCGACGGACTAAAAAATCCCGCGAAATTGAAGGAGCATCTCATTGAACATCACCTTGAAAGGATATCGTAAAGACATCTCATGGGTTGAGAAATGCTTGCATACACCGGTGGGGATCGGTTCGCAAGCCGAAATGAGGTCAAGGTAGAGTTAGGTTTCTTTACCTTCGTTTGAAAGGATAAACCCGGTCTTGAACAGTGGCCGGGTTCCTTTTTTATAATACAACCAGTCTTAACGCCTCGGCTTTATCCTTAGTCCGGATAATAATTACATGCACACCAGAAGATCTGAAGTGCGGCGTGAACTCGAACAGGTTTACTCCTGCCTTCACATTGATCATCTCACTTTCGTTACTCAATCCCGCAGGATCCACAATCGATATTTTTACCGGCCCGTCTTCTTCGGCAAAGAAATCTACATGCAACTGCGCCTCCCTGTCAACCGGGTTTGGATACAACCGGGTGATCTCAGCAAACCCATCGATCTTCACTGAAAGCACTTTATAATAACTTATTGCGCCATCGAAATCAGTCTGTGACAACCGGTAGAATGATGTTCCTTTGAATGGATAAATGTCTCGTGCCTGGTACTTCAGCGCCTGTTTGGACGTGCCTGCTCCTTCTATTTTCGTCAGCGTTTCAAAAGTCTTACCGTCCTGCGATCGTTCTATAACAAAGAAGTCGTTGTCTTGCTCCGAAGATGTTTCCCATGTCAGGTCCACAACTCCATTCGTCACAGACGCATTGAACGACACGAGCGATATCGGCAACGGCGTGTTTTTAACTGTTGTCACCGCAAACCCATCGTTGTTGCCACCCGCGTAGAAGACACAGCTCGAACCAGTGACAGGTAACGTAACAAGGATCGATTCACACTCATTTGCCACTGTAACCGCAACGTTGCCGTTGGCCGATCCGAATGAAACAAGGATGGTTGCTGTTCCCTGCCCACTAACAATCGAAGCGCCGCCGGGAACAGACCACGCGTATGTAGTTGTTGGTGTCGCCCCTGTCACGGCGATCGAATACTGTTCTGTTGAGAACGTACAGAACGCTGACGTACCGGCTATTGAACCGGCTGTGAACTGCGAGCCACCGTTCAGGTTCGTTGCACATGTGCGCGTCTGGCTAAATCCATCGTTGTTGCCACCCGCGTAGAAAACACAGTTTCCCACCGTTACGGCAAGCGTCACGTTTATCGTTTCACAGTCGTTGCTGATCGCCACAGCTACGTTTCCATTCGTGTTACCAAATGAAACAAGTATCGAGTTTGTTCCTTGTCCACTGACGATCGATGCACCCACAGGTACGGTCCAGTTGTACACCGTTGTTGGTAACGCACCTGCAACTGAGATCGAGTAGGCTTCGGTTGAGAAGTTACATGCCGAAGTCGCGCCCACAATTGAACCGGGCACAAACGTGCTGCCACCATTTAGATTGGACGAACACTGTTGGGCGGCGCTGAAGCCGTCGTTGTTGCCACCCGCGTAGAAAACACAATTCCCGACGGTAACCGGCTGCGACACATTTATCGTCTCGCATTCGTTGCCTATCGCCACGGCTACGTTCCCACTTGTGTTTCCAAATGAAACAAGTATCGAGTTTGTTCCCTGTCCACTGATGATCGATGAACCTGCCGGTAACGTCCAGTTGTACGTTGTGGTAGGCAACGCGCCGGCAACTGTTATTGAATAAGTTTCAGTTGAGAAATTACATGCATTTGTAACGCCAACGATCGGACCTGGAATGAATGCACTTCCGCCATTTAGATTCGAAGCACACTGTTGAACAACACTGTGCCCATCGTTATTCCCGCCAGCATAAAATATACACGACGTAGACGAAATAGACTTCGATACGTTGACAGTCGTACACTGATTGGATATGTCGACTGAAACATTTCCGCCGTTGGTTGTGAAGCTCACTAGTATGGATGTCGTACCCTGTCCGGAGATAATTGTTGCACCGGCTGGTACCGACCACACATACGTTGTTTCTATGTTGGTGCCCTGTGGACTGATCGAGTAGCTCTCAGTCGCGAAGTTGCAGAAAGATGCAGACCCACTGATCGGACCGGGAACCAACGCTGCCGTGCCGTCTAGTTTCGTTGCACACTGCAGGATGCTGGTGAAGCCGTCGTTGTTTCCACCCACATACATAGCACACGGCGTTGGCGCTACTGTGTATGCCGATGGAGTAACCACCGAACAGTCTGTGGTAATTGTTACCCCGATGTTACCGCCGGTACTTCCGAATACTATGAGTATTGTGGCAGTGCCCTGCCCGCTGATTATTGTTGCGCCACCCGGAACGGTCCAGTAGTAGTATGTATTTGCAGGCGCGTTATTAACAATGGCCGTGTAGCTCTCAGTACCGAATTCGCAAAATGTTAATGAACCCGTGATCCCTACAACATTGTAAGTGGGTGTACCATTTAAGGTTGTCGAACATATGGGTTCTCTTGCAAAACCATCGTTGTTTCCACCTGCATAGAACGGACAGTTCATTGGCGACACCGCGAACGTTCGGGTTGTTATACCGCAATCGGTGATTACATCTACAGTTACGTCTCCACTAGTTCCTGAAAACTGTATTGTTGCAACACTCGACCCCTGGCCCTGTACAACTACAGATCCCGCGGGTCCGGTCCAGTTATAGTAAACATTCTGCGGAGCATTAGTGACCTGTATACTGTACGCTTCGAAGGAACCATTACAAAAATTAGCCGACCCAACGATCGACGGAGCAATAGTGATCTGCGCAGCTCCATCGAGATTAGTTACGCACGACGGCGATTGCCCAAAGCCATCGTTGCTGGCTCCCCGGTACATCGTACAAACACCATTCGTTACGGGGAGATTATAAGTTGACGTGCCGCATGGCGTAGCCAATGTTACCGACACGGTTCCTGGTGTATTCCCAAAAGCAACCACAATGTTGCCGGTATTGTTGCCAGACAGAATTGTAGCGCCTGCCGGCAGCGACCATGTATACGAAAGATCCTGCGGCGGATTCGTGAGACTTACTGAATACGACTCGCTTGAGAAATCACAAAATGTGGATGATCCTGTAAGTGATGCAGAGAACAGTCCTGTTCCGTCAAGTGTGCTTACACAAAACGAAGTCATACTGCCTCCATCATTGTTGCCGCCTTCATATTGAGCGAAGGCAGGCGCAACTAAAATGGTGAGTAAGCTGAAAAGTAAAAGCTCTTTAAGCCTCACGTTAATTTATTGGATTAAGGAGCAGTGCGAACTCCTCTTCCACCCATACGGCCATCGCGCGTGTTCATATCGACCCATCCCGGGTACGTGCGATCGGAGAGCCGCATGAACGCTGTGTTCTGCCACGACCCGCATCTGAACATCGTTCCAACCGCTGCTGTAGATCCATTGTTTGGAATAGTCTGGGCAGAAGTCGATGTAGCATTCCCGTTCGATCCGGGCCAGTAGTTGACATCTGCATGCCCCGCAGTCGACAACGATCCATTTCCATGAACACCTGTGTAAGATCTGCCCGCTACGAAAGCAACACCAACAACAACTTCCCACACATTGCCCGTAATGTCCATAATGCCATAGTAGCTCGCGCCCGCAGTTACGCGAGACGAACTGGCGGTAGCAAAAGAACCTACGCGCATTGGTCCGCCAAGAGCACCTGCTGTAGATTGATAGAGTGAGTTACCAAGCGTTGTGCTTGGACTGGAGGGAAGTTCATTTCCGGCACCGGAGTTCGACAGCGGAGTGTAGCTCGTTGCGTAAATGTTGGCTGATCCCCACGCGAATTCACCGTTAACAGCCGGCAGTGTGCCACGTCCGGCTTTTTCCAATTCGAGCTCGGTCATCAATCGAAGACCCGACCAGTCGAGGTAGGCCATAAGGTCCATCGCGGTAGTACCAACCATTGCAATATTTTGTCCATCGGTGGTTTCATTGTTTGTACCGTTCGCATTCAGATCACACGCATAAGTACCGGCCGTCGATCCAACCGGGAGAGTTACACACTTTACTCCATTTCTTACCGTTGGAGTCGCACTGTTCGACCAGAATCTTCCGGATGCTGTTGCGGGATGTCGCAGCAATTGTTGCGGCGCTGTTTGTGTATTAAGAAATTCTACGTACTGCTCCTGGCTGATCTCATACTTCATAGAGTAAAACGCAGCGAAACCTTTAGGAAAATCAGCTGGCAGGGTCTGTGTTGTTGTGTTGTTGAAGTCGTCGACAGGTGCGGTTTCGCCATTGCCGTTGCTGTTACCCAAAGACGTAACTGCCGAGCCACCAAGAGTTAATGCAGCTTCGCTTGTAATTTGAAGTGGATTTGCTGTTGTCCCGGCTTTAAACTGCCCATGGTCCGAAGCGCCATCGCCGGCATAGTATGCTCCCTGAGGTACATAGACCATTTCGATAGCGAATACTTTCACTGAAACGTTACAAGCATCGAGCACGCCATCGGCACCATAGTTCCAGCGCAGCATAACTTGTTGCCAGTTGATCGCACCTGTTCCGTTACCCGAACGATGTATGAATACTCCCCGCGTATCAGCAGAAGGTGTAAACATTCCCGCCGTTCCGTTATCGGTGGTGATAGAATGGTTGCCGGCGACGTTGCTAAGTGTAGCATGTTGCCAGTTGCCTGCGGTACATCCTGTTCCGCCTTCGATTCGATACTTCACGAAGACCCAGGCTGCATCCCAGTTGGTAGGACCAGAGTTTACCCTCCATGAATTACTCCATGAAAGATTGAAGCGGACCATTGTGTAGTTGGCGGCGTTGTTGGCGCCAGCAGATGTGTTTTGACCCGTAAGCGAAGCCGTGCTTACAACAATGTCGTTCGCCTTGACGAGGCAGGGGGTGAGGATCGTCAGCAGGACGACCGCGATTTTGAGGACTCTCATGTAAGGTTTTAAGGGTTTTTTAAAGATTTAGCCCATTTTATAGGATAAACCAACCTCCAATGTACGGTAAATACCGTCTGGAACAGTTTACGCGGGTAATTTTATGATAACCGTGTAAGGTCAAACCCTCAAAAACGCCATAAAACAAAGACTCACCAGGAACTGGTCGAGCCGCCACCACCGGAACTGCCTCCGCCCCAACTCCCGCCACCTGATGAAGAAGAGGAGGATCCGCCCGAGCCACTGCTGGAGTCTGAAGAAGAAGTCTTCTGTGCGATCGTGTATTTCTCGCGATAGCTGTGCTTACACGCTTTGCATTTATAAATCTTTTCACCTTTTCCCTCGCTGGAATAGGTAGCGCTCACAAGCGTACGATCGGACTCCAGGTAGTAGGCAACGGTCTTGCATTTCGAACATGTTTTATATTTTGAAAACTTGTTCGCGAATGCCCATCGTTCGGTAGCTGCACATTCTGTGCACTTCCATACATCATGATCCACGGAACGTATCGTTTCTTCAAGCTGTTGGTTCGAGCTCAGGTATTGATCTTCTTCTATTTCCGAAAGCTTGATCATATCCTTATTGCACAGCTTGCACTTGCGGGGATGATTGCGATAGAATTTTTTTCGTACGAAGTGAATCGGGAAATATGCAGCGAATGGAACGGGAAAGACAATTGCGATGAACAACCAGTACCATTGACTTTTCCTCATGTACTCCGTTATCTGGAAGTACTTCTCTTTTGCAACGAAGCCTTTGATCATCTTCCGTTCGCGCCACAAGCGATAGAAGATAGTCGCCATGAAGTAGAAGTAGATCGTAACGATTGCGTTCCACGGGCCGTCGCCACCGGGGCGAAACCAGAAGAATAATACAATGAGCACTGGAACGAGGCCGAACATGATCAACCACACTCTTCTTCGTAACCTCATTTGTTTGAAGTCGGACGGATCTGGTTCTTTCGAGTCGGCGAATGTGCCGTCCTTCGAAGCCCAAACGATGAGGAAGGTTGCTGTAAAGAACGCCAGGAAGAAAATGGCGAAGCCCATATAATCTTCAGACGAGCTTGCGGTTTCGTAGGAGGTAATCTCTTCCCTGTACGCCGGGTCGGTCAGTACCTTTTGAACTTCTACGACACCGCTATACATACCGGTATCGTAGTCGCCATCCCTGAAGGCGGGAACCATACTGACGCGTTGTATGCGATTGCAGATTGCATCGGGCAAAGGACCTTCGAGTCCGTAGCCTGTATGAAAACGAACCTTCCTTTGATCTTTAACTAAAAGTATGAGTAGACCGTTATTGTTAGCACGGCCGATGCCCCAAAGCTGGAACAACTCTTGCGCGAAGTCTTCAACGCTTTCGTCGCCGATGGACTCGATCATAACAACGGCAACTTGTGCGGTTGTTTGTGCTTCGAGTTCACCAAGCACGAGATTGATGTTATCGACGGTGGTTTGAAGGACTATATTGTCAGGATTCGAGACATAGCTGTTGTTAACCAGCTTTGTGTTTGGAACACTCTCGGGTGTGTACTGTACTGACTGACCGAAGACGAAGATCGTCGACAGGAGGAACGCGGTCAGGCACAGCGATCTCACTGGTCAGCGATTAAACTTAAGATTTTTGAATTCCCTCATCACATCCGACAACGAGCCTACCGGGTTGGTAGCGATTAATTTTAAGATACTCCTAAGCTCACGATAGTCTGAAGGCTTCGTGAAAAAGCACATTGCCCCGCTTTCGAGCGCCAGATCAATATCGCGCTGATACGAAGAAGTGCTGTACATGATCACGGGTATGTTACGATGATTGGCGTCTTCTTTCAGTTTACCTAAACATTGCCATCCGTCCATTACAGGCATGTTGATATCGAGAAAGATAATGTTGGGACGTCGTACTTGTTTCTCTGAAAGAATTTCCAGGGCCTCTTTTCCGTCGGCAGCGGTGTGACAAACAATCCCGGGATCTATTTCAGACAGGGCCTCGCAGAAGAGAGTCTTGTCGTCCACATCGTCATCTGCAAGCAAAAAAGTGATGTCGCTTAAAGTTGATTGAGGCATGCTTAAAATAAAACGATTAAAGGGTGCAAATTATGAAATTCATTTTTTCAATAAAAGATTCCCCTTGCCATCGCCGTGGCCATAAAAACAATTGGTATCAACAAAATTAACTCCAGGTAAGAAATGCGCGATAGTGATTGAGCGCTCGAAAGATCAATAGTTAGGCCTTTCGTTTTTTGAATTCTCCATTTGATGAACGTGATCATTGGGCGCATCTCCAGTGCGAAGACCAAAATGAATAGGCTCATCTTCACGAGAAACGCCGCGTTGTGCAGATAGAATTCTGAACCTTTCTCTAATCCGCCGAAAGCGCGCCATAAGCCTGTGAGGATCCAGAGCAGTGCAGCAATGCCCCAGAGATTGTCGGCGAAGAGAACAGCATCCACGCCACTTTGATCTTTGAGCTTACCAAGAGCGGACGCTCTCATCCAGCACGACGCAAAACCCAATCCGAATGTGAGGATGTGAATTGTCGCGATGAGGTACCGGAGATCCATTCTTACATAAGTTTGAGAACTTTGTTTGTCCGCTCCCGGGTCTTCTGCACAAGACTTTCATTTTGTGAAAGCGACTCACCAAACGAAGGCGCCATCTCTTTTATCTTATCCTTCCATGCTTGCGACGCCATTTCTTTTTTGAAACTACGTGAGAGAAGTCCAAACATGATCGCTGCCGCAGTTGAAGCTCCAGGCGAGGCGCCGAGCAATGCGGCTACCGTTCCATCTTCGGATACGACGACCTCTGTTCCAAATTCAAGAATGCCACCTTCCTTCTTGTCTTTCTTGATAACCTGGACACGTTGCCCGGCATCTTTCAATTCCCAATCGCCGGGCTTTGCATCTGGAACATATTGTTTCAATTCATTGATACGATCTTCGTGATCGAGTCGCAGTTGAGATATCAGATACTTCGTGAGCGGAATATTTTTCATGCCTGCGAAGATCATTGGCAGCGCATTGTCGATACCGATAGAGCTTGGCAGATCGAGCAGAGAGCCGTTCTTTAAGAACTTTGTAGAGAAGCCTGCAAACGGACCAAAGAGAAGTTCCTTCTTGCCATTGATCAGTCGTGTATCGACGTGTGGTACCGACATAGGCGGTGCTCCAACGGTAGCTTTACCATAAACTTTTGCCTGGTGATCTTTGATGAGATCCTCGTTCAAACATTTCAACCAGAGACCACTAACGGGAAATCCGCCGTAGCCTTTTCTTTCTTTTATCTCTGCACGCTTCAGCAAGTGCAATGTTGCCCCGCCGGCCCCGATGAAAACAAATTTTGTGTTCACGCTTCCTTTCTCTTCATTGAGAAGATTGCGGACCGGGACGTCCCAACCACCTTTGCCATCGGGGTCGAGGTCGAGACACTCCACGTTGTAGTGGATCGTAACACCCGGCATGCTCTTCAGTTTCTCAAACAATTTGCGTGTAAGTGATCCGAAATCTACGTCTGTACCGAGATCCATGCGTGTTGCTGCGATAGGCTGTTTGGTATCGCGGCCGCGCATAACGATGGGTGCCCACTGCGAAACTTCGTCGCGATTCTCCGACCATTTCATGTCTTTGAACAACGGGCTGTCTTTGAGTGCCTGGTAACGGGCCCGGAGGTACTTCACGTTTGTGTCGCCCCATACGAAGCTCATGTGAGGTACGGATGATATAAACTCTGCGGGATTGGGGACGTATTTTTTCTCTACGAGGTATGACCAGAATTCGCGTGAGATCTCGAATTGCTCGGAGATCTTGAGGGCCTTGGAGATATCGATGGCCCCGTTTTTTTCGGGGGTATAGTTCAACTCGCAAAAGGCGGCGTGGCCTGTGCCGGCATTGTTCCATGCGTCGGAGCTTTCGGTGCCAGCTTCATCGAGGCGTTCAAAAACCTGTATGGTAATGTCGGGATTGAGTTCTTTGAGGATCATCCCCAGCGTTGCGCTCATGATGCCGGCTCCCATCAGCACCACGTCGGTTTTTTTGACGAGAGGGAGAATCGATTTGGTCATAGGTCAGGACAAATAGACTTCGAAAATAACAGTTTTTTTAATTGACCGGATCTTTAGGAAGAAACCAGGCACTGATGCGGTCGTAATTGGTGGTTACGACGATGCCGAGGAGGAGACTGAAACCGGATGATATTATTGAAGCCAGCGTAGGGGCTTCGGGGTGTCTTGTTTCGCGGGCGCCAGGGAGGCCATATTTCAGCAATAGAAAAATGTTCGAGATAACATCTGGGACATAGTTTATGATGGTGATCCCCCCAATAAAGATCACCCCGATCTTCAACAAAGTGTGTTCAGAGGGCAGGTTGATTGTGAAGTCAGGTCCGAAGTTTTTCTCTAATCGAAGAAGCGCAACGATGCGATCCGCGTTAAGTATTATTATAAGTGGTACGCCAATGCTCAGGATTAGTCCGACAATAGAGGCAAACAAGAATTCTGCGTCCCTGTCTCGATTAAAAGCTATGTGGAAAGGTAATGTTGGTACGTAACTCATCACCGCAACGATTAACAGGTAGACCGCGATAAGCCTTATTGCAATGACGAAAAATATTCCAACCCGCATCTATTTCAAAACTTTATTGAGGATGCGGGCAGCGTTGTTGCCAGTGATCTTTTGCACCTCTTCATTATTGAATCCCTTATTTTTTATCGCCTCCGCCCATTGAGGCAACTGGAGAAAGCTCGTAATAACCGGTTTAAAATTTCCGTCGAGATCGGTACCCAACCCTACGTGATCAACACCCACGACATCGATCAACCTCTTCACATTATCCATGAAGTCGTCGAAGCTTGTGCTGTAACCCGACGGCCACGCGCCAATCACGCCACCATTCTTCGCAATGAGTTTTGCGTGTTCGGGAGTGAGTGTTCTTTTTGCAAGCGGGCGACTCTCATCGATCCGAAGAACGCTATGAGAAAGAATGATCGGTGAGTCGGTGATATCAACGACTGCTTTCACAGTTGACTCGGCCGCATGTGCCACATCGATCACCATTCCAAGCTTGTTCATTTTCTTAACCACTTCTTTTCCGGAGGCAGAAAGGCCGTCGTGCTGTGCTGGTTCGGTCTGAAGATTGCCCAGTTCGTTGGGATGATAATGCACGAGCTGGATCGATCGTACTCCATCGGAGTACATTTCGTCGAGGCGATCGGCTTTGCCTTCGAGGAAGTCGCCACCTTCGCAGCCAATGTATGCGGCCACTTTTTTATTTTTTTGAGCAGCCTGGAGATCTGATGGTTTGGTAGCAAGTGTAACAGGTGAAGATCCGATAAATTCAATAAGAACTTTGAGCTGCCGTTTGTATTCCTTCCATGCTTCGCCAGGTTTATACGAACCTGTGACGTCAACTTTGCCATCGCCGGGTTTGATGATTGGAGCGTCGGCGACAAGGCTGAAGAACGCGCCCGTGAGGCCGCCTTTGTTCATCTCGGTGATGGTCTTTGTCCATGCGGCGTCGACGTCGGGTGCACCCATGCCTTTTGTGAGGAACATACCTGGGTGGGAGTGAAGGTCGAAGTGAATGAGCGGTGACGACTGGGCGAGGGCATCGGATCCAAGAAGGTAGGTGGCTGCCACAGCGCCGACAGATTGGGTAAGAAATCTTCTTCGGGAGGTCATAAGGAGTGTGAGTTAAAGATATTGATAAGGAAAGGGTTTAGCAAAGTGGAAGGGCGCAAGGGAAGGCGAAAGCGGAAGGCGCTAGGGGAAAGCGGGGTGACGCAAAGGAACGCGGAGGACACGCAAAGGTGCGCGGAGATATAAGGTCTCTTGGGCACACTTGCGAAACTGAATTTACAAGAAATTCCTTACGACGACCGGCTCGATGTATGATAAATAACCGCCAGTATCGCCGACACTGAAAGTGCTTCGAAGATCGCAATCCATTCATTCGTGTTCGCCGTTGCACCGAACCCGCGAGGAACGTGAAGGATCACGAACCAGATGAATACCATCCACGACGATAACAATGCCGCGAGTTTTCTTTGAATGCCTGTGATCAATGCAATACCGGATGCTATCAATGCAACGCCGGCGAGGTACGACCAGAATTCCGCGCCGGGTATCCACGAAGGCACGAGTGTTTTTACGAATTGTATGAAGATGAAATGTTGGATGCCGCTGGCAATGAAAAATAGCCCTGTGAAAATTGAAGCGAGCCTGACAGCCATCGGAAATGCAGCGACCACTGCCAAAGCACCAAAGCCTATCGTAAGGGATTTTCCGGTGTTTGTCATTTGACCACCGTAGTCAAGTGTGCTCAACACTATGACAAGGTTCCTGCTACCTGCCCAGAGCAAGATCATTACTCCGGCGCAGGTAACAGCTAACCTTTGCCCGCCGTAGCGTTTCGCGAAGGCAAGGCTGGTTTGGTTTGTGAAAATTGAGACAGCAGCGACAATTAACGTAATCCCCGATATGTACGCCCAGGCGATTTTTCCGGGAACACCTTCCGGCCATGCCGGCGCGCGCCCCGCAGCGAAATCACCTATTATAAAATGTATGATGCCCCAACCTAAAAGGGCAACAGCAAAAAAGATCGCAGCAATCCTTGTACTGAATAACATGAAGTTAAAATTAACAGCCGACTATTCAGCAGGATTGGACGGAATCGTCACGGGTTATCTTTGGCGAGAATAAGATTGCGAAGAACTTTCGATTCGTTTGTGTTCTCGTTTTCTACAAGCTTGAAGAACTGGTTCGCTTGCATCCCTGAAAACTCTTTGAACTCGCGAATGAAATGCGATTGATCATAGTATTCACATGCGTGCGACAGTTCTGAAAGCGTGCGGAATTTTCCTGTGACATACTTTCTCTTCGTAGCCTGGAAACGTGTGATGCGCGAATAATATTTAGGGGGAAATCCTGAAGTTGTTTTGAAACGACGTTCGAATTGTTTCACCGAAAGTCCTGTGTACGAGCGAACAGTGTCGAGCGCTATGTTGCCTTCATTTAATAACATCAGCCGGATACAAACATCGATAGGGTCTTTATCGACCGAAGTTGCAAGCTCGGTAAGGAAGTCACTTGCGACGCGGATCTTTCCTTCAACCGTTGGAGCATCGACAATCTGTTGATTGATAGTTGTGTACTTGTTACCGAAGATGTGTGTGAATTCGAATGACCGGTTGACGAGCTCGCTGTTTGGGATACCGAGGAGATGGTGAATGGCGTGGGGGTAAAAACGGATGGCGAACAGTCCCATCCGTTCCCCCAGGTGAAGTTCCTTTGAGGCGGATCGCGGCGCCCGCAGGTACGTCATATAATTATTGTATTCCTTAAAGCCCCCACCGTACTGGAAAACCAATTCCGGGCAGCAGTCGGCCATGGCCTGGTGCACCGCGGGCATGTTGTCGGAGGTATTGCTTTCGTAAACCCAGAAGTAACGCACCAGCCCTTTCAGGTGTTGGGGTGGGGTATAGAGGCCGTAGTTCATATTTTAAGTATTGCTGACTACGGGATGCCGGTTCACCCCAAATTCCATATCTTATCATTAAAGAAATTAGCTATGAGTGAAAACAGACGGAGTTTCGTGAAGAAAATGGCGCTGCTGTCGGCCGTGACCATCGTTCCCAGGTTCGTTATAGGCGGTCGGGGCTACGTGGCACCGAGCGACTTAATTTCATTTGGTTTCATAGGCAACGGCAGGCAGTCGGGCGGGCTGAGGAATAACTTTTTGAAAACGGGGCGGGTGCAGATCACGGCAGCCAGCGAAGTCTACCCGGAGAAGTCGAGGGTCTGGCTTGAGGGAGTTAATAAGTTTTATGCGGAGAAGTCGGAACAGCAGACTTATAATGGTGTGAAGACCTACACGGATTTTCGTGAGTTGCTGGCTCAAAAGGATATTGATGCGGTGGTGATCGTGACACCGGATCACTGGCATGGCGTTCAGGCAGTGAAAGCTGCGGAGGCCGGGAAAGATATTTATTGTGAGAAACCATTGTCGCTCACGATTCGCGAGGGACGTGCGATGGTGGAGGCTGCAAGAAAAAATAAGCGCGTGTTTCAAACCGGGAGCATGCAACGTTCATGGCCCGAGTTTCGACAAACTGCAGAGCTTGTCCGTAATGGATATATTGGCGACATCACCGCGATCAAAGTAAGTGTGGGAGGTCCACCGGTACCTTACGATCTTCCCGCGCAACCAATGCCCGAAGGTCTGAACTGGGACATGTGGTTAGGTCCAAATGCTTTCGCAAATTTCAACAGCGACATTGCCCCGCCGCTCACCGCAGAGTTCTGGCCCAAGTGGAGGAACTATCGTGAGTTTGGTGGCGGAGGCATGACCGACTGGGGAGCTCACATGTTCGACATTGTTCAATGGGCGCTTGACAAAGACGACAGCGGTCCTGTGGAGATCACTCCTCCAAATGGAAAAGACGTCAGGTTCCTTACTTATCGTTACGACAATGGCATCACGATGACACACGAAGATTTCGGTGTTATGAATGCAATTCGGTTTGTAGGAACGAAAGGACAGATCGATGTGCAGCGTCGTAAGCTCGAAACTTCAGATCCGTTGTTGAAAGATAAAGTGATTGGCGATAACGAAAAGAAAGTTTATTTCAGCGACAATCACTACATGGATTTTGTGAATGCGATAAAGACCCGTAAGAATCCCATCTGCGATGTTGAGATCGGGCACCGAACTGCTACGGTGTGCTCGCTCGGCAACATCGCTTATGAACTCAATCGTCCATTGAGATGGGATCCAAAGAAAGAGAAATTCAAAAAAGATACAGATGCTAACGCAAAGCTCTCCCGCCCCCTGAAAAAGGAGTGGGAGATCAATGTATAGTTTAACGGATCCTTAGAGAAAGCTTTCTCAATTCTGCTTCGTCGGGCAGCGCCTGGTATATCACTACAGGTGTATCCGCAGTCATTACACTTTCGCGAATACTCTTAACTACCGATATGTAACTTTCGTCGTGTACCGTCATGTACACGAGAATGTACTCAGGGAGCTTTGCTTCGATCTCATTTAACAGGTTCTCAACGCCGGATGCGGTTTTCACTTCGACGTTTGGGTACATCTGGAGAAATGATTTGATCACTCCTGCCAGCAACTCACACCTGTCGCAATAGAAAAGAACATATTTGTCTTGCGGTTTCATGATGAAGTTTTTGTACATAAGTTGTTTCACTTTGGAAAATCTGTGGCGCACAAAAACCATGCTTACCACATTTTGTAGAGGATTTTCCCCACGAATTAAAATTTGGTTTAATCAAACTTTGACCGTGAATCATTATCGCTTTAATTGCCATTTGAATTTGTACGATTGTCTTCACAGCCGGTGAAGGTCAATCAAGAATTATACCTGAGTTAACATGAGCCTGACAGAGACAAAGTCCACCAATGTTATGATCGCCGAAGACGATGATGACGACTTCTTCATTTTTTCTGTTGCCATTTCGGAGACGGGCTTCACCGTTATTTTGAAGAGAGCTGAGGATGGCGAATTGCTGATGAAACTTCTCCAGGAAGAAATCCCCGACGTACTTTTCCTGGACCTTTTAATGCCTCTTAAAGACGGCAAGCAGGCCCTGCGTGAATTACGGGGTGATAAGCGTTATGATTCAATGCCGATCATTGTGTATACCGCACTCGACGACCTGGATACGGTTGAATACTGCTATCGCCAGGGCTCGAACCTTTACAGCGTAAAACCAAATTCGATCGAAGATCTGAAGACTGCGTTGCAACGTATTCTTGCTATCGATTGGAAGAAGACGATGTATTTTCCACCTAAGGCGGAATACATCATTGGCAAACACAGGCCGAAAGGCTGGGGTGCTTAAGTCTACACGTTTTTCAGCGCTGACTCCAGGTCTTCCAAAAGATCATTTACGTCTTCGATACCCACAGAGTATCTCACCAATCCTTCCGGGATTCCGAGAAGAGCGCGCTGTTGTTCGGTAAGTTCGACGTGACTTGTCGTGCGTGGCGGACCTGCAAGCGTGCTGATCGAACCGAGACTCGCCGCGAGGTGTACGAACTTCAGCTTCGGTAGAAATTTCTTTACCGGATCGAAGCCTCCTTTTATTGCGAAGCTCATGATGCCTCCGAAGCCGGTCATTTGTCCTTTCGCGATGTTGTGACCCAGGTGTGATTCGAGCCCCGGATAGAAAACATTCTCGATCTTCGGATGTGCTTTAAGGTATTGGGCAATCTTCATTGCCGAAGTGTTCTGCCGTTCGATGCGAAGCTCTAGTGTTTTCATGCCGCGCGCGATCATGTATGCGGGCGTGGACTGCAAGCTTGCGCCATTGATCTCCCGGAATTGAAAAACTTTTTTCACGAGATCTTTCTTGCCGGCGAGTAATCCGCCCATCGCATCAGAGTGACCACAAAGAAATTTCGTCGCGCTATGAACAACGAGGTCTGCACCCAGTTGCAGCGGGTTTTGATTGATCGGCGTTGCGAACGTATTGTCGACCACCACGATAGCGCCCACTTTTTTCGCTGCCGCCGAAAGCCTTTTGATATCGACAACTTTAAGCGTCGGGTTGGTTGGTGTTTCGAGATAGAGAAGGGTGCAGCCCTTTGCGATCTCTGCTTCGATTTGTTCGTGGTCGGTGGTATCGCAGAGCTTAACATCCACATTGTACTGCGGAAGAAAGTCGAGGAAGATCTTGCTGGTACCTCCGTAGGTATCTTTTAAGGAAACCACCCGTGTTCCTGATTTCAAAAAGGTGAACAGGGTATTGCTGATCGCTGCCATACCCGTAGAGAATGACGTTGCGGCTTCGGCACCTTCGAGAACACGGATCTTTTCTTCGAGGGCGGCCACAGTGGGATTGGTGTTCCGGCTGTAGATGAATCCATCTTTTTGACCGGTGGCAACGGCCTGCCATTCGTCCATGTCGTGGTACGAAAAAGTAACGGCGTTGACGATCGATGTTGTAACCGCGCCGGTAGCGTTGATGTCGCCTTCGCCGGCCCAAA
>DASRSO010000085.1:0-7976 GCA_035656375.1 Cyclobacteriaceae bacterium
ATTTCTGGAAGAAGCCTTCGCCGGGAATGATGGTGCCGGGAAGAACTGCGACGAGCAGGATGAGTATGACGCAACCAACGACAACGACTTTCATTGAGAGGTCGCGTTCGGTACGGGATACGCCTTCGGGGCCTCCTTCTTTTTTCAGTGAGCCGAGACTGTCGCGGAACGAGCTGACGATCGTTGGAAGTGTCTTAATGAGTGTGATGAAACCACCGGCGGCGACGGCACCCGCGCCGATCTGACGGATGTAAGCGCGATAGATTGCGTCGGCAAGACTTCCGAAGGTATGTGTGGATGGATCCCAGCTGCCGGGTCCGCCTGCTACAGCAATGTCTTTGAGGTAACCGATCTTCACGAGCTGCGCGGCAATCACATCGGGATTGATGAGCGTTGCAAGCAAAGGTGTGATCGCCCACCAGGCAAGCACCGAACCGGCGACGAGAACACCGGAGATCTTTGGACCGATGATATATCCGACGCCGAGGTATTCGGGAGTGATCTCGCCGCGCGTGGCTGCCGAAGGCCAGTACTTGTTTACCTGGCTTGTAACGAAGCCGGGAACTTCAGCAAAGAAGTGAAGAAGCTTTTGCATGACGGCGTAAGCGAACGCAACGCCCATACCGATGAATGCTGTCTTTGCAAAGATGCCACCCTTCTCTCCTGCCTGCAGCACGGATGCGCATGCAGTTCCCTCGGGGTATGGAAGAACACCATGTTCTTTTACGATGAGTGATCGCCTCAACGGGATCATCATCAACGTGCCCATCATTCCTCCGAAGGCGGCGAGAGTGAAGATGGTAATGTAGTCGAAGAATGCTTCGCCGATGCTGACGCCATCGGGGTTGGGTGAAAGGAATAAGAAGCCTGGTACGGCAAAAACGACGCCACCGGCGATGGACTCACCGGCAGAACCTGCGGTCTGGATGATGTTATTCTCGAGAATGGTTGTCTTGAGCAACGCACGTCCTAGCGTAATTGCTATAACGGCAATGGGTATTGATGCGGTAACGGTAAGCCCGGCTTTGAGTGCGAGGTAGACGGTGGAACATCCGAAGAGGATACCGAACACGGATCCGAGGATCACCGCCTTTACGGTGAACTCGGCCACGGTTTGTTCGGGTTTAATGTAAGGCTGGAATGATTTATCCTGCATATGTTACGAAGTCTTCTTTACCAAAAGTCGGTCGTATGCGATCAACAAAACAGTAGAAACTATACCAATGGAGGCGAGAATGATCCAGATCATGGAGGGGTTGGTTGTCATGTACTCGCGTCGGAACCAGTCTGCAAGCACGCCGGATGCAAGCGCACCGATGGCGACGGGTAGAAATGCAAAACCCATGTAGGTGCCTGTTTGAGATTTTGGTGCAAGGCTGTTTACGTACTCATAGTATCTCGGAGCCGAGAAGCCTTCACCCAATGCAAAGAAGATTATGGCAACTACCACAGAGAATGTATTCCCGAATGAGGCAATGAGGAGCCATGAAAGGCTCGACACGACAAAGCCGAATATCATTGAACGGAATGGTTTCCAGCCACCCAATATAGTACCGGAAAACAGGCTGAAGAAGATTATGAACCATGCATCTACCGATTCGAGAAATTCATATTGTTCGAAATGCAATATTTCGATCGCGTAGAACGGGATCAACAAGAATATCTGCCAGAACATTATCCAGAACGACGAGAAGATCAACAAGAACAGCATAAACTTCCCGTCGGTGAAAACGACGATCATATCGGAGAAGACCTTTCCAAAGGTTTTCTTTTCGGCATTTTGATCTGCATCAGGCTCGCTGAAAAAGAAATATGTACCTATCATCAAGAGGAAAGAAGTGATAGACGAGGTGATAAGGACCCATTCGATGCCGAGGCCGGTACGGATAAAATATGCGAGTACAGGACCAATAGCACCGCCAAGATTTACGAGCGAGTAGTAAATTGAAAAACCGAGTGTCCGGGAATCTGCATTCGTGGTACGACCCACAGTGCCAACAATACATGGCTTGATCAGCGAACCGCCGATTGCGGTAATGACCAACACCGTGATCACATAGGTACGTTTGCCCACAACTGCAACGATCTCTTCGCTCCATTGCATTCCCGCCATCGCTATGAGAAAATATCCGATGCTGAAAATGGCAAAGCATGCCATGAGCGTTTTGCGGAAGCCATAACGATCAACAAAAACGCCGGCGATCACCGGCAATGCATAAACCAAAGATGTGAAGGAACCCGCGAGTGTTGCACCTTCATTATCGAGCCCTACGGTTTTAGCAATGAACACAGCGAGCACTGCCTTGGCCCCATAAAAAGCAAAACGCTCGAACAATTCGAGCGTGTTGGCAATCCAGAAAAGACGATTGAATCCTTTGATTGAGGCTTGAAGTCGAGCGATCAGACCCATGAGGTGGCTTTAGGTAATTATCAGAAAAGTAAGCAAAACGTTACTCTTCAGCTAATTCGGGCTCTAAACTCCACTTCTCAGGCGACCTCCATAAACTCGACAACAGCAACTCACGCATGAAGATGAATTCCTTCGGCAGCTTGTCGTACATGCGCTCGAACAACTCTGCGTGCGAGAGCAACTCCTGCTTCCACTGCTCACGGTCGATCACCATGATCTCGTCGAACTGTTTCTTCGAGAAGTCGAGACCTGTCCAGTCGAGATCGTCGTAGTGTGGCATCCAGCCGATAGGGCTTTCGGTTGCGTTCGACTTACCGCGGATCTTTTCAACGATCCACTTGAGCACACGCATGTTCTCGCTGAAACCTGGCCACAGGAAATTTCCTTTCTCGTCTTTGCGGAACCAGTTCACTCCGAATACCCGCGGCGGATTTGGAATGTCGCGTCCGAACTGAAGCCAGTGATTGAAGTAGTCTCCCATGTGGTATCCGCAGAACGGCAGCATGGCAAACGGGTCGCGGCGAACCTTGCCTATCTCACCGAATGCAGCGGCCGTCATTTCGGAACCCATGGTTGCGGCCAGATATACGCCCGAGTTCCAGTTGTGTGCCTGGTATACAAGAGGGATTGTTGTGCTTCTTCTTCCACCGAATACGAAAGCGCCGATCTGAACGCCATGTGGATTTTCCCAGTCCTGATCTATTGATGGACATTGTGATGCAGGTGCAGTGAACCGTGCGTTGGGATGCGCTGCGGGTTTGCCGGAGTTTGGATCCCAGGGAAGCCCACGCCAGTCGATAAGGTTATCGGGTGGAACTTTCGACATCCCCTCCCACCACACATCGCCGTCGGGAGTGATTGCAACGTTGGTAAAAATAGTGTTCCTGGAGATGGTAGCCATCGCATTCGGATTGCTCTTCTCGTTTGTACCCGGAGCCACGCCGAAATAACCGGCTTCGGGATTGATCGCATATAGCTTTCCGTCTTTGCCGGGCTTGATCCATGCGATATCATCTCCCACCGTTGTGACCTTCCAGCCATTGAGCTCTTTCGGCGGAATGAGCATCGCGAAGTTTGTTTTACCACATGCACTCGGGAACGCAGCAGCAACGTAGGTCTTTTCTTTGTCGGGACTTTGAACACCGAGTATGAGCATGTGTTCCGCAAGCCAGCCTTCTTCATGTGCCATCGCACTGGCGATCCGAAGCGCGAAACATTTTTTACCAAGAAGAGCATTACCACCATAACCCGATCCATACGATACGATCGATCGCTCTTCGGGATAGTGGACAATGTATTTAACAGAAGGGTGACACGGCCACTTTGAATCGGCGGCTCCATCGCGCAAGGGAGCGCCCACGGTGTGAAGACACTTTACGAAATCTTTATAAGGTCCGAGAACATCGAGCACCTTGCGACCTACGCGGGTCATGATGTGCATATTAACAACTACATATTCGGAGTCGGTGATCTCGACACCTATGTGCGAGAATGCGGAACCGACGGGTCCCATACAAAACGGGATGACGTACATGGTGCGCCCTTCCATAGAGCCCTCGAGAAGCATGCGCATGGTCTGCTTCATTTCGCGGGGATCGACCCAGTTGTTGGTCGGGCCGGCGTCTTCACGGCGGCGACTGCAGATGAAGGTGCGGTCTTCAACGCGGGCTACGTCGCTCGGGTCGGAGAAGCATGCATAGCTGTTAGGTCGTTTCTTTTCGTTGAGCTTAATGAAGGTCCCTTTGTCGACGAGGGCCTGGCAGAGGTCGTTATATTCCTTTTTGGAGCCGTCGCACCAGTGGATGGCGTCGGGTTTACAGAGGTCGGCCATTTGTTGCACCCAGTCGCGGAGTCCGCCGTGGGCTACCTCATATGTTTTTGTTACGATAATGTCGTCCGTCATAGTGGAGGGTTATCAGCTAACAAATGTAAGGAGAATTTTCCGCAATCGATTGAAATCGATGCAGACCCATATTTTATGGCTTAATCCGGTCGTTTTTCGGAAGAAAATACTGACGCAGCGGTCGCTCCACGGTATAATAAAGGGCTATGGATACCGCATTCAGGAGCACGAAAAGTACCAGGGGATTGGAAGAAATCACCTTCGAAAGCCACAAAGCCATCACACCAATATGGACAAGGTAAAAGGCGTATGAACTCTTGCCAAACAGTTGCATAGGTGGGGTAGACAGGAGGCGGTGAAGCCACGTCCTTTCATTAAGCAATCCATACATCAGCGCTACGGTAACGACCGGCACGAGGAAGGGTTGAGGAAATACAAGGCAGACGATCAATCCGGCAATGCCAGTCCATGTGAAGTACTTAAATGCCACCTTATGCTGCCATGCTTTCGCAAGGAAGATGCCGGCAAAGAAATCGAATGACCTTCCTAAAAATGTATAAGTTAAAACGAAGTTGTTCCAGCATATCAAAACAAGAGCAACGGGAATGAACCATGCAAGCTTGCTTTTTCTTATTGCCAGGAATACCATTGGCGCGAGCACATAAAATGTTTCTTCTACCGTTAGCGACCATCCCTGGCTGATGCCTGTAAACTTCAATTCATCGCTGAAGCCTTTTATGAATGTGATGTTGGCGATGTAGATCCATCCCCACTCCCCTGCTACAAAGAACGTGAGTGTGGTCAGCAAAAAATAAAGTGGATAAATGCGTGCGAAGCGCTTCTGCATGTACCAGCCGAAAGACAGTTGTTCGCTATCGTAGCGGACAGTGATTAGAAACCCACTCAGCACAAAGAACATGCTTACGCCGATATAACCGGCATCGACAACACTTGAAACGAAAAGAGTTCTGGAAAAAGGATTATAGTGATGGGCAAATACCAACCATGCGGCTATCGCTCGAAATCCGGTAAGCGCGGGAAAGTATTTGTCAGAAGTCAACTCTATATACCAACACCGGTATGAATCCTACCTGGTACTGTGTGACTACCTTGCCGAGGAACGCGTCGTAATACCTGTATGCTTCGTTCTTGATCCCCGCAACGTTCTGCACATCGAGCGCGATCGTACGTGTATAATTTTTCTTATCCTTTCTCCAGCTCACGCGAAGATCGACGCGCACGTAGTCTTTTAACATTACGGAGTACGTATCCTGCTGGTAAGTGGTCACACCCATCGACCTCGACATGTTCTCGTCGATTGGCGTGTCGCGAAGTCCGCCCAGGTACATCAGTCGGCCGTGGATCCCAAACGAGCGGTTATGCTCATTAACCTGCTTGAGCCATTCGCGGCCGCCGGTTACCATGAGTGAATATCGTCCGTCGAATTTGGTTGGGCGACTTAGGTTATCGCCTGCCACATAGGTTGAGCGATAGACGCTTGCTCCCGTTAATAAATAGTAGCCTTCAACAAAAGAGCGTTCGGCCTGCAGGGCAACACCCTGGTTGTTTCCGGTGCCTACCGGTACGAGTTGTTCGAATACCGTTCCTTCGATATAGTTCAATGCGGAGAATGCGCTGGTCTGCGACACCGGTACACGATCGTAGAAATGATAGTAGACCGATGAATTCAATTTCCATGTTTCGAACTGTATCATGTGGCCGACCTCAAGAAATTTCTTTTGCAGGAAATTGCGAGCGGTGGATTTAGGTTGGGTCATGTAGATACCTGCGGGCAACATTTGCGACATCTGTCCGCCCGTCACATAAAAGTTTTGTGTGAGAGTAACCTGGTATTGCAGGTTGATACGCGGATCGAGAGCGCTTTGACCAAACGTAGAGTACATGTATCTCAAGCCACCGACAGCGAGAAACTTCCCTGTGCGGAATGACAATTGACCATAAGGTTGTACAAGGACATACGAGCTTGTGCCCGCTGCGTCGGTTTGCATGAATGGCAGGAGCTCGTAGTTAGAAAGCTGGTCGCGGTTATAGTTGACCATTGCTCCGAACTCACCACTCAGTTTAGGCGACCACTTGCCGGTGATCGATGCAAATCCTGAGAGAAGCTTGCGGTTGGTGTCGAGATTGGAGCGTTGTACAGGAAGTCGTGGTGTTCCAATTGAAGTTGACTCGCGATCCTGGTCGTTGCCGGAAAACGTAAGGCCCGATGAGAACGTGAATGATTTCTTCAGCGGGAGATCCAGCCGTGTACCGAGAGCATACGTGATGTTGTTGTAGATGATCGTGAACCGATCCTTATCTTTTTCCCATTCGGTCGAATCGGTCTTTGCATAGAACTCATTTCGGCTAACACCCCCGAAACCAAAGAACGAAATGCTTCCGCCGCGCTGGCCTACCAGGGAGTTTATGTTGAATGAAAAGTCCTGGAAGTTGATCTTCTCGTCTCCGAAGTTCACTCCCATGTTTGAAAGCAATCCGACTGTCGAATAACGTGCATTGGCCAGGTAGGATGTTCGTCCTTTCCTGCCCATTGGGCCTTCGGCTGCGAAGTCGAGGCCGATGAGGCTTGCCTGCGCGGTGTACTCCCTCCTGCGGGAGTTGCCGTTCCGCAAAGTCATGTCGAGGGCGGCGCTGGTAAGGTTTCCGTAACGGGCGGGCATGGTGCCGCTATAGAAATCCGTGCGGTCGAGCATTTGAGCGCTGAGGATATTTACGCCACCGCCGTTGGCGGTCGGCTTGTCGTTGAACGTGCCGGCGTTGGCGAGGTGATTCGGGTTAACGATGTCCATCCCGTTGAGACGCCATAAAAGTCCCGTGGGCGAGTTGCCTTTCACCACGATGTTGTTCGCCTGGTCGTTGGTTGTAACGACTCCGGGATACGACGAGAGCATGCGCACCGGGTCGAAGAAGTTGGCTGGCATGCGCATTACTTTTTCGATAGGCAGGGAGATTGCGCTTGTCTCGGTGTTGTTGGTCGGTCTTGCCTGGACGGTAAGTGTTTCGAGCTCGGTAACTTTTTCAATGAGGTTGAATTCGATGATCGAAGTCTTACCTGTGATCACGAGAGCTTCCTGTTCGTCGGTTTCGTACCCGAGTGAATGAACACTGCAGATATAACGGCCTGGTTTTACATTTTCTATTGAGAACCTTCCCGACGCGTCAGTTATCGCTGTGAGCGAGTCGCCACCTACCAAATAAATAAATGCGCCCTCCACTCCTTTCCTCGACGCATTGTCGCGCACGATGCCCGCAACAGAGCTTGTCAACGACTGGCCGTAAGAAAAAAAAGCTCCTGGTATTAAAAACAGGAGCCCCAAAAGTGTTCTGTATTTCAATTAAACAGTTTTAAGATATTCAATCGACTTCTGTGCAGCGGTCATTGGCTCATCGGGGAACGTGTCGTATTCCACATACCAGTGCTTCATGCCCGACTGACTTGCTAATGCGAACAGGCTCTTGAAATCAATAGAACCGCTGCCCACGTTGGCATTCCTGGTGTTATCGGCTTTATCCATGTCTTTCACGTGCCACTGCTGGAAGCGCCCGGGATATTTCGCGATCAACGCTGCGGGATCTGCGCCAGCGCGTACTGCCCAATAGAGGTCGAGTTCCAGTGTAACGAGGTTTGGATCGAGGCCGGCCATAAGCATATCGAAACCGGTCGTGTCTCCAATTTTATCAAATTCAAATGCGTGGTTATGA
>DASRSO010000086.1:0-13036 GCA_035656375.1 Cyclobacteriaceae bacterium
TCGAAACCATTCCGGGCCAGATCCGGCAGGTGTTTCAGAACATCGTTGGTAACGCGTTGAAATTTTCGAAGCCCGGCGTCCAGCCAATCATTACGATCATGGCGAGCCGGGTGGACAAGCTTTCAATGAATGCTGCGCCCCATCCGAACGGCGACTACTGTTGTATTTCAATAAAGGATAACGGTATTGGTTTCGACCAGAGATTTTCGGAGAATATATTCCTGCTGTTCCATCGACTGCATTCGAAAGACGCGTACGAAGGAACAGGCATTGGGCTGGCGATCGCCAAGAAGATCGTCGAAAAACACCACGGACTGATCTCGGCCAGCAGCAAGGAAAACCTGGGGTCCGTATTCACTATTATTTTACCTATTCATCAAAACGAGCGGGCCTATGAAAATGATCGTGTTGGCGGAAGATGATTCAGACGACCAGGACATGGTTCGCGAAATCGTTGGAGTACTTAATGAAGATGTGGAGTTGCGAATATTCGACGATGGCGAAGCGCTTCTGTCGTCGATGAAAACTTTGCCAAAACAGTCATTACCCGGCTTGATCATTCTCGATCAGAACATGCCGAAGCTGAAGGGTAGCGACACCATTGGTTTCCTTAAAGGCATTCGGGGCTTCGAAAATATTCCCGTGGTTATTTACACAACCTACCACGACAATAAGTTTGCGGACGCTTGTAAAAGAATGAATGTTGAATTGTTCCGTAAGCCAGATACATTTGATGCCTTCTCCGAACTGATCGGCGGCCTGATGGAAAGGTATATCAACAATTAGAGGTTTCGATGACCAGGTAGTCGCGCTTGCCGACAGATTGTCGTGCGATGAGCTCTGCCAAAAATCCTGCAAGGAATAGTTGCACACCAATGACGACGAACACGAGTGCCAGGTAGAAGGCAGGTTGTTCCGTCACGTCGCGTTTTAATGGAACCTTTGAGAACCAGACAGAATCAAGTTTCTCCCAGAGGATCTTCATTGTGAGGATAAATCCGAAGAAGAACGAGATAACGCCGCCTGTTCCGAACAGGTGCATGGGGCGTCGTCCAAAACGGCCCATGAAAGTAATGGTGAGCAAGTCGAGCATACCGCGCATGCGGGAAAGACCAAACTTGCTGTGACCGAATTTTCTTTCGTGGTGTTCGACTACCTTCTCACCGATCCTGGTAAACCCGGCCCACTTGGCGAGCAACGGGATGTATCTATGCATCTCGCCGTACACGGTGATGTTCTTTACAACCACATTCGAGTATGCCTTCAATCCGCAGTTAAAATCGTGAAGCTGGATGCCAGATATCCCTCGGGTGAGGGCATTAAAAAACTTTGACGGAACTGTTTTCGTGATCGGATCGTGTCGTTTCTTTTTCCAACCTGAAACGAGATCGTACCCGTCTTTGATCATTTTATACAGCTCGGGAATTTCTTCGGGGCTGTCCTGTAAGTCGGAGTCCATGGTGATCACGACGTCGCCCTGTGCGGCGCGGAAGCCGGTGTTGAGCGCGGCGGATTTTCCGAAGTTGCGATTAAAGCGTATGCCCTTCACGTTAGGATCGGTGGCGCCGGCCAGTTTTATCTTTTCCCATGTCTTGTCGCTGCTGCCGTCGTCGACGAAAATGACCTCATAAGAAAAGCCGTGTGTTTTCATCACACGGCTGATCCATTGAGTTAGTTCCGGGATTGATTCCTCTTCGTCTTTTGCAGGAATGACTACAGAAATGTTCAAGATATCGTGAAGATTACATTTGTTCTACTGGCGGATTCTTGCGCGTGATCAACGCAATGATCAAAGCAAAAACCGCATAAAAGATCAACTGAAAACCAAAGCCTTTGATCATACCCAACATGGTAAAACGAGCAAGCGAATCGGTCTTCACTTTCTCAAGCTGTGTATCGATCTGGTCGGCGGGCGCGCCGAAGTTCTCCATCATGCTGCGTGTGTTCTCAACGATCGCATCTGCCATCTTTTCAGGCAATTCTGTATCGATGATGTTGTAAAGCAGTAATTGGAATATCACCGAAATAACACCTGATATCACAAACACAACAAAGGCATGCTGCCATGCTTGTCCGAATGGAAGATATCCACCGATCAGTTTACGATATTCAATACCGGCATAGATCACAATACCCAGGCCGACAACGATCAGAACGCCAAGCGCCTTGAACGAAGCGAGCATCGTATAGTCAACCGCGTAAAGTATGGCCGTGATCACGATTCCGGCTGCCGCAGAAATAATGCCCCACTTAAGAGCGTGGTTCACTAATGTCGGTGTCTTTTCTTCTTCCTGCTGTTCCATGGTAATAGGGGTTATATTAATGGATTAACGATCATTCTGCCTTCGGTTGCCGTCTTAAAATTACTGATAATATAATGCTTATAAAAAGCCCAAGGCCGAAGCATTGAACCAGGTAAAGCGCTGCAAGGTCAAAAGCCGTGGTAGATGGCAGCGAGGCCATTTTTACCTCATAAACCTCCTTATCCATCTGGTCGGCGAGACCTTTCAATTGATTAGTTGCAAGGTCTATGTATTGTATTACAAAATGAGGAACATTTAATGCAAAAATCCACAACAGCAACGCGCAGAACAGGCCAAACGTGAACACAAATACGCCTCCGGCGAACAACCCCTGCCAGAAAAACAGCACCCCTCCGAAATGATAATCCCGAAGCTCCCTCAATATAAAGAACATGAAAACCCCAAAAAGGCCTACCCGCGAATCGAAGATCGGGTGAATAAAAAACGGATGCCTGTCTATATAATATAGTACGACCAACAACACGAATCCCAACACGCCCCCGATCAAACCATAACGGAGAGGGACACGCACCAGGGGATGGAGTCGATTCAGGAAACTAAACATCAAACCAGTGACGATTGTTGTTCACACCACCCATCGCCTTTCCTTTCAACTTCTGACCAATCCATGGTGAATTTCGCGAGAGCGACAGGTTATCGTCGGCGTTGAACGTCCACTCGGCAGCGGGATCGAAGAGCGTAAGATTCGCCTTCGCATCCACTTCGATCGTGGGCACTTCCATTCCCAACAACTTGCGGGGATTGTCGGTGATCTTCACGATGAGATCGTCCCATTCAACATTTACACTCAGCTTCGCAAGCTGCGATGCGAACGTCTGCAAGTTGATTATCCCGAAGTCAGCCATGTCGAATTCGAGAAACTTGCTTTCGTCGTCGTGGGGAACATGACCGCTGCAAAGGATATCGATAGTACCGTCTTTCAATCCTTTGCTCAGCGCATCCATGTCCGTCTTCTCGCGAAGGGGAGGATTTACTTTGTAATTCGTGTCGAAGTCCGACAGGAGGCTGTCGTCGAGTATAGGCTGGTAACTTGTCACGTCGCACGTTACCTGTAAACCTTTCTTCTTTGCGGAGCGAACGAGGTCGATCGCTTTGGCTGTCGACAATCGCGCGAAGTGAAGCTTGCCGCCGGCATACGCGAGCAGTTCGAGGTCTCTGCCCACGGCAATTTCTTCGGCGATACGGGGCATGCCTTTCAAGCCAAGCCGTGTGCTGTTGAGGCCCTCGTGCATCTGCCCAAACTTGTTGAGCCACGTGTCTTCGGGGTGATCGATCAGTACCCCCTGGAATTTCTGGAGGTACTGAAGCGCCTTCAGGAAAATATCGGTATGCCAGATCGAATGCAGTCCGTCTGTGAATGCCACCGCACCAGCCTCGTGGAGGTCGATCATCTCGGTAAGCTCTTCTCCCTTACAACCTCTTGTTACGGCAGCAAGAGCATGGATCCGCACCAGCCGGCTGTCGTTGCCACTGGTAACGTAGCTCACGTCATTTTTCGACTGGATAGCAGGTTGAGTGTTGGGAAGGATAGCTACTTCGGTGAAGCCTCCCGCCTGTGCTGCCCTGGTCAGCGACTGGATGTCTTCCTTGTGCTCGAGGCCGGGATCGCCAACAAATGCGCCCAGGTCGAACCAGCCGGTGGAAAGGAACATCCCGTCGGCATTGATCACTTTATCGGCCGAAAAGTTCTTATCGCCGATCTCGGCGATGCGACCGTTATTGATCAATAAATTCTTTTTCTTTTGATGGAATGACGAAGTCGGGCAGAGGATCTTGGCGGATTGGATTAGAATCTTCAATTAGCGAGGTTTTTGATCTCCCGAAGCCTGCCTGCCGGTAGGCCGGGGCAAATTTACTTCAAAAACCGGATCAGCAAAACCTCTGCGAGCAAGAACAGCAGCGATAATACCAACGCGTATTTCCACAGGGGTGTACCGAGATATCGTTCGCGAATGTCTGCGGCAAGCGACGACGCTGAAGATGAGCTGAACACCGAAACCATTTTATTTCCAAAACGCTCCTGCAATTCCGCGGCGGCGAAACGGTCGAGCTTCGATTCATCCCTTGTCAGGTTGAATGCTGCCTGGTCGAGCGTGTCTTTGCGGAACAAGGCGTAATAAAAACCGGCGTTCATCGAGAATTTTGGTAATTCCATGATCACCCTGTCGACATCCTTTCGCTGAGGTGGGATCAATTCTTGTTGACCGACCAGGCGCACGGGTTCCTCACCATAAATACTGTCGGCCCTGATGGTGACCAGGCTTTCGGTGAGATAATAATAGAGTTGCGATTCATTTTTGCGGCCCGACGCAGCGATCCGGTACATCACCGGAACAAACAATGCATGCTGGTAAAAATCTGTCGATGTTCTTTCGAGGGGACTGGCTATCACGAACAGGTGTCCGTATTGTGAAAGGAACGGAAGGCCGCTTCGGAACTTCAGGATTGCAGAGCGGTCTTGTCCCCAGTCGAGTTGTTTCTTCGCGCGAGGCATGGCGAGCTGTGCGCTTCTCTCCTCGAAAATATTTTCGAAGAGTGGATTGTTATAGTCGGGCTTGTCGAGTTCTTCGAGTGCATCGGTGGTTGACCACCGGAGACCGGGAAGAGACAGTGTTGCACTGTAAGATCCGATGTCGGGTTTACTTCCGGGTATGAACAGGATAGTGCCGGATGTTTGTCGGTACGCGGCCAGCGATGCGCCGAGTGCAGGGTCGATCCGGTCGATACCATTTACGACAACCATGTCGGCAGCAGTGATCTGGTTGTAGTCGACGTTTGAAGCGGGATATGATTTGAACTGGAACAACTGTTTGTTGCCAAAAACTTTTTCGATGAACGAAGGGCCAGTGCCTTGTTTGATCTCCATGACCCGCAATGGTCGTGAGTAGTTGAGTGTAAAATAGAACTCGTTGTCGAACGTGCCGGGAAAGTCGTTGAAGCTGATGATCCCACCGTTGAGTCCCGACAGGCCGGTTGATACATCGAAGGAGATCTCTCCATGAGAGTTGGGGTCGAGTGTTGCGGAGGCGGTAGCTTCCTGGATGCCGTTGATGGTTAGTTTAACAATAAGTCCTTCGAGTCTTCGTGGTCCGTCGTTTTGGAGTTTCACGCGGATGGTATTCTTCTCGCCGCCGACAACGAACGGGTTGTCGAGCCAAAGCGAGTCGACATAAACATTCGAAGTACTGGTTGCTTCGACAGGCACGAGGTGCCATTGGCGGAGAGTGTCGAATTGAAAACGGTCGCTGCCCCAGGTCGACTTTTGAAAGTCCGAGATCCAGAAGACTTCGTCGGTGAATGTTTGGAGTCTGCTGCTGACCTCCGCGGCCTGGCGACTGATTGGTGAGAGGCGAAGTTGTGCGAGCAGGTCGAGGACTTCGGTCTTTGTTTTATAGCTGTTGGAGAATGGTGCGAAGTCGTTCGTGATGAGTTGATAGCGTGTATCGGGTGGAAACACTTCGGCGATCTCCTGGACGAAGGCTGTTGCTGCGTCGAAAGACCGGAACTTGTCTTCGACGGGAAGAGTCATGCTGTAGGAGTTGTCTATGTATATGATCTTATTTTTTCCGGCGCTGAGTTGTTCGGCGGCGGGGATGAATGGCTGTGCGAAGGCGAGTACCAGGAAGAGCAGGAAGAGGAGACGCGACGCGAGTACGAGATATTGTTTGAGTTTGCGTTTCTGAGTTGTTTCCTGTTTGACCTGGCGGAGGAGCTTAATATTGGAGAAATAAACGCGGGTTGTCTTCCTGAAATTGAATAGGTGAATGATGATTGGAATGGAGAGGGCTGTTAAGGCCCACAGAAAGGACGGATAGACGAAACTCATCAGTTGAAGTTCACGAAACTTAAACGTACAAGTTACGACTTTTTATATGTGCGCACTCCCCTCCCACCTGCTATGGTAGGTGGGCAGGAGAGCCGCTACTTAGGCGTCGGTTATTTCGCGATCCCCGGATCCTATTGAATTGCTAAACCCACTGATCTCCTGACCGCTTGTCGCCTGCGTTTAAGGTTAGGATTGTTTTTTCGGGCCGACCATTACAAGATCATTAACATTTACTTCCGTTACGTACCTCTTTTCTCCAGCCGATGTCTCGTAGACACGGTGGACAAGTTTTCCTTCGAGGACTACCTCCTGCCCCTTCTTGAGGTATTTCTCGGCGACCTGGGCGAGCTTACCCCAGATGACGATGTTGTGCCATTGGGTGTCCTGCACCTTGTCACCTTTCTGGTTCTTGTACGTGTCGGTGGTGGCAATGGAGAAGCTTGCCTTTTTGCTGGCGCCGAATGTTTTCATTTCCGGGTCTTTGCCGAGGTGGCCAATGAGCGTTACGCTGTTCCGCAAACTTTTCATAATAATATTTTATTTGTTGGTTGTACATGTGATGCGATACGAAGATCGTTGAACGCCCACGCTGTAGTCGTTTATTAAACGTGTAGAAACGTGTAGAAACGTTTAGTTACTTTTAAACGGATAAGGGTATTTATAGACACCATGAAAGGCGGTGGTTTCCTCAAACAAAGCGCAGACTCATTCAAGTACAATCGCTCGCTGATTGGAATAAAAGAACCCGGGGAAAGAGAACGAAAAAGATCCCATCTAAAAAAAACCGAATTTCATAACGACAAAAAGATGTCGGATGCTCTTCGCGATGACATCTTAAAAGACAACCAGGCTTTCATCGGTCAGAAATAAAAAGAAGAGTTCTTGCTGGTGTAGTTGCAATCATCGTTATCATCACGCTGTACTTTCTCGCCCAACTCAAGTTCTAGAACATCTCACTAAAAAGTGTATCTTCATTGGCATGAGAACTCTCCTGCTCATTGCCTGTGTCGTTTTTGTACAACTCGCCCAGGCCCAAACGCATACCGGTATCGTAAAAGGCCGCGTTATCGATGCAAAGAGCTTTAAACCGCTGCCCTTCGCCACCGTCTACATGAACCAGACAACCCTCGGTACCATCACCAACGACCAGGGCGACTTCCTCCTGCAAGACATTCCCGTGGGACGTTATGATCTCGTCGTTTCATACGTCGGCTATCAAACATATCAATCACGCGTTACCGTGAACGACACCATTCCGTTTACCATGTCGATCAAAATGTCGGCATCATCCACCAACCTCGACGAAATATTAGTTCGTGCGAAGAAAGACGATAAATGGTCGGGCCTTTACACAAAGTTCCAACGCTACTTTTTTGGCGTGAGCCCTTACAGTGCTCAATGCAAGATCCTTAATCCATGGGTTCTTGATTTCAGTGAAGACAAAGCCGGCATCCTCACCGCCAAAGCATCTTTGCCAATCGAGATAGAAAACCTCGGACTCGGTTACAACGTCACATGCCACCTCAAAGAATTCACGGCAGGCGCCAACGTCTATAAGATCAACGGAACATATCGCTTCGTGGAAGCACAGACCATGGACACAACCCTCAGTGCACTGTGGCATGGCCGTCGCGAAGACGTTTACCTCGGTTCTACCCGTCATTTGTTGAAAGCCATTATCGATAACCGCGTCGAAGAATCGGGTTTTGAATTGTACCGCGACAAATCGAACAACCCCGAAGTAATTCGCAACAGTAACTTCCTCGTTAATATCAATTACGCCCTCGAAGAACTAAAGACACTCGGACTCGTTCTGCCTTCAGGTTCCGACGGCCAGTATTTTGTCAAACTGCCATCACGAACCGAAGTGCATTATGTAAAACGCAATGCAAGTCCAAAGGTGTATCGCAACGTTCCTTATCCTGTAAGCTGGCTTGAAGTACAGGGCGGCTCAGTTGAAGTAAATGCACAGGGTGTTCTCCTCAATCCCAACAAGATGACCGTTGCCGGGGCAATGAGCGATGCGCACGTAGCAGAGCTGCTCCCACTGAACTATATGCCGCACGAAACGACTCGTGAAAAAGAAGCGCTCGCGCCAAAAAAATCATACAGTAAACTGGCAGCGTTGCTCGAGAAGCCTTACATGATGACCGACCGGCCATACTATTATCCCACCGACGTTATCCTGTTTAAAACTTATTTCAATTACATCTCACCAGTCTACCGCGACTCATTAAGCCACGTGATGACCGTTGATCTTATCGACGCATCCGGAAAGATCATTCAAACAAAAAAATATCCTGTTGCAAGTGGTACTTCCATCGGCGACTTTGTTCTTTCGAACACCACTCAGCCCGGCGATTATACTCTGCGTGCCTACACACGCTGGATGATGAACTTCGACAAGCAGCTTATTTTCTCAAAGGGCATTAAAGTTCTCTCCCAGGATCAACTTGCTGCCGTGCACGACATCAAACCACAACAAAAGCAACTTCGAATACTCACCGAAAAGGATGAGTTCGATACACGCGAAAAGATCACGCTGGCTCTCGAGGCGACAGACTTCTACGACAACATGATCGCCGCCGATCTCAGCGTCGCAGTTACCGACATCGAGCAGGCAGCCATTCCATACAACGAACCAAACATCCTGAGCGGTTATCCAATCAATAAAGAACTGCTTCCAGACACGTCGCTTAAGACCGCAAACTATCTCATTCAGTACGGCATCGACTTCAAAGGGCAGATGGTTACGGGCAAAAAGAATTTGCCCACCAGCGGAGTACTTACGGTGTACCAAAACAACATCAACGACGTGTTCGCTATTCCGACCGACAACACCGGAAAGTTTCATGAGCAGCTACAGTTAATGGATTCAGTAGAGCTGTTCATCGCTTCGAAAAGTCAGAAAGGCAAGAAGGGAAAGATAATCGTGGAGGAGATCAAAGATCCTGTTCCGGAAGTTCAGATTGCTGACGCCGTGAAGCTCGACATTTTCAAGCCGGCCGATCCGTCTAAATATCACGTTACCGATTTCTTCTCGACTGCACGCATGCTGGAGGCAGTAACTATTGAAGCCAAAAAAATTGAGAAAGCCGACATTGGTCAAAAACATATTCTCACCGATTCACACCTCGACGGCGATTACTTGAGGTCGACAAATGCCACAGACCTGCTCTCGGCTATTCGTGGAAGAGTGCCCGGGTTGCGGGTTTTATATATGACTGATGTAACCACTGGCGATGTGCGAAAATTTCTATGTTTTCCTGGAGTCATCGGGTTTACAGGTGCCGAAGAGTGCCTCGTTGAATTGGATGGCATGGTGCTGAATGGTGGCTTTGGCGAGTCGGTTGCAGACAAACTTGCGGCGATGAGCGTCCAGGAGATTGAAAGTGTTGATGTGCTTCGTTTTGGCGCCGCTTCATCTTACGGAGCCCGCGCGGCAAACGGAGTGATATCAATAAAAACAATTATGGGAGAAAAACCCGGTGCACCGCGTAAGCTCGACCGCAGCAAGTTCCAGGTCGTAAGCCTCTCGGGATATTCGAAGGCAGAAGATTTCGTTTCACCCGATTACTCCGAACACACCACCGCCGACGACCGTATGGACATTCGCACAACGATCTACTGGAACCCGTTTGTAATCACCGAAGGCAAGAATCCAACTATTGTTTCGTTCTACGCAGCCGATATAACCACCCGCTACCGCATCGTGGTGGAAGGAGTAACGGCAGACGGAGAGCCGGTTCGGGGGGAGAAGATTATTGTGGTGAGAAGCAAGAAATAGTAACTTGGGTACCCCCAGCGGATGCCCAAATGAAAAGTATCGTTACTTGCATTGCCCTCACCAGTCTGTTTGCAATCACCTCGTGTAAAAACAAATCGTCGGAAACGAAAGTAGAATTCCAGAAAGGAACATACGGCTACGATTCCACCTTCCTTGCGAAGTACGATTCCACGTTCATAGAACTGAAAGACGAAAGCGGCAGCGCACGTCTCATCATTTCCCCCTTTTGGCAGGGTCGTGTGATGACATCTACCTCAACCGGACCTGAAGGTGCCAGCTATGGATGGATCAACTACGATCTCCTCGCGTCGGGCGAAAAGAAAGCTCAGTTTAATCCCGTTGGTGGCGAAGAGCGTTTCTGGCTCGGACCCGAAGGCGGACAGTTCTCGATATACTTTGCCCCTGGCGACACCTTTAATATAAAGAGCTGGCAGGTTCCTGCAGCCATCGATACCATCCCGTGGAAAATGATCTCTTCCAGCGGAACACAGGCGATGTTCGGAGCCGAAGCCTATCTGAAAAACTACACCGGTACCGACTTCAATATTTTTATCGAGAGAAGGGTGCGGTTGCTTCGTCCCCCGGAAACAGAATCGGTTATCGGTACACACATACCGCAAGGCGTTCAGGCCATCGGCTATGAAACACACAACAAGATAGAGAACAAGCTAAAAGACATTAAGAAAGAAACAGGCCTGCTCTCTGTGTGGTTACTCGGCATGCTCACACCTTCCGACAGCACAACGGTGATCATCCCCTTTCATCCGCAGGAAAACGCACAATCACTCATCACCACAAATTACTTCGGCGACATACCATCCGACAGGCTCCAGATAAAAGACAGTGTTTTGTATTTCCGGTGTGACGGAAAATACCGCAGCAAGATCGGCTTGCCTCCTACGATCGCCAAACCTATCGCGGCAAGCTTCGACTACACGAGAAATATCCTGACTATTATCAACTTTCCTGTGGACGAGACCGGGATGTATGTAAATTCGAAGTGGGAAATTCAGAAGGAACCGTACAAAGGCGATGTGGTAAACTCGTATAACGACGGGCCACTGGCGGATGGCTCGCAACTCGGTCCTTTCTACGAACTCGAATCATCGTCGTCGGTCAAAGAACTCAAGGTCGCACAAAGCATGAACTACATCCAGGTAACATGCCATTTCGAAGGCGACTATGAAGGACTGAAAGAACTTGCTAAAAAAATTCTGGGTGTCGACCTGGACGAATTGAACAAATAAACATGCAACTATTCAAAACAAAGTCGGGCAACATTTTAAGAGCCCAGGGAAAATCTGTAAAGATCGATGGCAACTGGGACACATTGGTCAACCAAAAAGATCTTCATAAACATCTCACGGGTTTATTAAATGGGGCAGGATTGCCTGAGGCGGAAGCCGACAAGATGATCACATCAGGCGTGTTGCCGCCGATCGGCACACAGGAAGTGTGGGCAGCGGGTGTAACGTATCTCCGTAGCCGCGACGCACGTATGGAAGAGTCGAAGGATTCGGGTGGTGATTTCTTTTACAGAAAGGTGTATGATGCCGACAGGCCCGAGTTGTTTTTCAAATCTCTTTCGCACAGGGTGGTTGGACCGGGGCAGAATGTTCGTATCCGTAAAGATTCGAAGTGGGATGTGCCCGAGCCGGAGCTTACTCTTTTCATTAACTCTGAAGGTTCGATACAGGGATACACCGCTGGCAACGACATGAGCTCACGAAGCATTGAAGGTGAGAACCCGCTCTATCTTCCACAAGCAAAAATGTACGAGGGAAGCTGTGCACTGGGTCCGTGCTTATTCGTTCCCGCAGAACCAATATCTCCCGAAACAAACATCAGGATCACGATCAACAGAGCTTCGAAGAGTGCTTTTGATGCGACGATACAGCTGAACCGCATGAAGCGCCAACTCCCTGAACTCGCATCGTGGCTTTTCAAAGAAATGAACTTCGTTAATGGATGCTATTTAATGACAGGCACGGGGTTGGTACCAGGAAATGATTTTACACTCCAGTCTGGCGATGAAGTAGCGATTACCATTGATGGTATAGGAACATTGAGCAACCGTGTATCTTAACCTTAGCGCCCCTTAGCGCACCCTTAGCGAACCTTAGCGAACCTTAGCGAGCCCTTTGCGCACCTCTGCGTAACCCCGCCTTTTTCGCTCAGGCCTCGCTAACGCCTCGCTAACTAAATCAAACCCTATGAAATACGCACTCGTCCTCCTTGTGCTATTCTCCTATCGAGCCCACGCACAATGGCCCGTCTTCAAACACTACGACAAAAATCATGTAAACAAGATCGCCTTGCCTGTCGGCGGAATTGGTACCGGTACCATTTCATTGGGCGGTAATGGTCAATGGAAAGATGTTGAGATCATGAACCGGCCTGGCAAGGGCTTTTACGGCTCCAACACTCCCAAGACTGCGCCGTGTTTTATGATCTACACCTCCGATCCTTCCGGTAAAAAGATCTCCAAGGCACTGATGGGTCCTATAGCCCCGAGCGACTATCCCGGCGCCGAAGGCAGCTTCGCTCCGAACCACGGCCTTCCCCGTTTCTCTACGGCTACGTTCGATGCTGCATACCCCTTCGGAACTGTAAACCTCGAAGACGAAGACATGCCCGTGTCTGCAAAAGTGAAAGTCTTTAACCCGCTGGTACCTGGCAATGCCGATGTGAGCGGGATCCCTGTTGCCATCATCCGCTACGAGATAACCAACAAAACAAGCAATCCTCTTTCTGTCGCTGTCGCGGGATCGCTCGACAACTTCATCGGCATCGACGGCGCTACGTTCGAGATCTCCGACTTCAATCACAATCAATATCCAATCGGTGCAAAGAAGAACAAGAACACATTCAAAAAGTCAGGCCAGCTTTCGGGCATCTTCATGACATCCGACAGTGTTGACCATACCCTCGACACATGGGGAACTATTGCACTTACAACAGCCGAAGCGGGCGATATCACCTACCGGACTGAGTTGAGCCCCAAGGGATGGAACGCAAACATCACCGACATGTGGGATGACTTCTCCGATGACGGTAAGTTCAAAGACCTGAAGTTCAAAGAAAAGAACGACATGCCTC